>JBAVHJ010000347.1:0-6411 GCA_049685715.1 Terriglobia bacterium
GAGTTGGAAGTCGTACCCCGATTCATCGGGGTGGGTGGAAAATGAGTCGGTCGTTAACGGCCGACCCGGGTAGGAGGTCAACCCCGATGAATCGGGGTATCGGCTCCAGGGGGGATCGCTACCCGCCATACTTGAAGCAAATTCCAAATTCCAAACCGCCAAATTCCAAATAAAAACCAAATTCCAAATTTCTGATTTCACAAGAGGAGGAACTGTCCAGTGCGGGCTCGGGAGATAGGACAAAGCGTAGAGAACTTGCCAATTGGCCCTTTGTCCCGATCTAAGCCGATCTTGCAGTTTTCTTCCACGTTCTGTATTCTTACTTCTTCCCTTCCTCCGGAGCGCGGTATTCACCGGGTGCTTCTCTGAGGACCCTGGATCCCGCGGTCAGCTGGATGGCCGCGCGGCGGAGGGTGAGTGTGCGTTGGCGAAGGTCATCGAGCATCCGCAGCTTTTCGGCCACAGGGAGGGAGGCAAGCTTCCGGCGCAGGGCGCGCTTGCTCTCCAAAATTCGTTTCATGTCATTACTCATGGGAGTCACTCAGAAATTGTCGTTCGAACTGCCACCAGCGGTCAACAAGAGCATGTCGTTTGATGATCGCTTGGAAGCGGTGTATATCCAGCGCACCAGCCTCGATGAATTGAAGGAGGCGGGCTTTATCCTTGGCCCGACCCACCTGAAGCGCGATGGCTGCGAGATGCTCAGCGGTGAACACCCAGGCCGGCGTGCCCTCCACATCCACCGTGACGGCGTCGGCCAAGGCCTCTTCCACGAGCGGCCCAGTTGCCGGCAGGAATTGGACGGGCCAGCCTGCGATCACGACGTATTCGCCCTCGAGGGTGCAACCGCGAGCGGTGAGGTAGTCGAAGATGCGCTGCGGACTGATGATGAGATTCTCAGTCTCCGTCTGGAAAGCGACGAAAACATCCACGTCCAGTGTGGCGACAGGCTCAAGATAAAACGTGGCTCCCACCGCGCCTCCGATAGCATAGCGCTCAATGACGCCTTCGGCCTGCATCTGGTTGATCCTCACGATGACTTCTTTAATATCCATGTCGCCTCAGGCAGAATTCAGCTGCCAGAGTCCCTCCCACTTTATTTCTCAAATGGCAGTCTTGTGGTCTGACGGTTCACGATGTTTATACCACCCCGAGGCGAATGCGAGGTGCAAATAATAATGACATAGATCCCACCCCAAGCGCTCTCACCTGAACCATCAATCTCGGTTAGGAATATTCTTCAACCACGCCCTCCAGATGGGCTCTGTCTAGCGGCTATCTCCGGCACGGTGATGTTGTATTTCGAATTAAGCCGCCCTCCTTTGACTAACATTCGCTTCCCCTTGCCGAAATCGACACCTGACAGGTCGAGCCTCTTGACCCAGGGATGTCGGCAGCCTTCGGCGAGCACCATGAACAAGCGTTTGACCTTCACCGAGGTACAGTGTGTGACCAGAGACTCGACGACGCGGGGACGTAACGTCGTTAGCCCTTCCATGAGAAGCCTGGCTTCTTCATACGATTCTGCCCTGGGAACCATGTACAGGACTTCCATGATCGCTCGCTCTCGCGTGGAAATCTTGAATGAATAGAAACCTGTCTCTCCTTTCGTCAGGCCTTGATTCGGATCCCCCGCAAACAGGTTTGTGGCTGTGTACCTGACCTTGACACCCCACCGGTATTGTTTGAACCACGTGGGAAACTTGACGCCGGGAGGTCCGAACCAGGAAACGACCGCATCTCTCCCCAGTGGCAAGAAATGCGCAAGGCCCTGCATCTGCAATGCGGTTTTCCCTCCCGAATGAAAGGGTCTGACTCTTGCAAGTGCGAAAGCCCCCTCCCGGGATTCTGATCAGCAAGATTGAAAGAAAAAAAAGACATTTCCCGGGGGATTCCCGCTCAACTTCTACTTCCCGCAACAAGCCGGATGAGCAGAACCAAACGTTATCGGATTATACAGGGAAGGCGAATTTGTGCAACGGAAATGACGCGCTGATTGCGCGGGTTTCAGATTGGCGAAAATGAATAGGGTCGTATCAATTTGTCAATTCGGGACGGCCCCGAGTGATTGACTTGAAGAATATCCCGTTGTCAATTATTAATGCATCATTCGGGAATGTCCTGAATAATCTTTCGCCCCTGCCGGGGCTTGTCGCCGTTGTTGATTGGCCTTCCCACGGCTGACGCCGTGGGCTAAAGATCCAGCGCCCCGCAAGCGGGGCAGGAGGCGAAAGGAAATTCCAAATTCCAAACCGCCTACCAAGATGCAAATTCCAAACCACCAAATTCCAAATAAATTCCAAAATCCAAACCCCAAAAGCCAAACAAAGGCCAAATTCCAATCCGCTGCGGTTGACAAATTCCAAGTTCCAAGAACAGGAATAGGTGATGGGTGGTAGGTCATAGTTGATAGGGAGCACCAGCGGAACCCGGCAGACTTGTTTTTGAGTTTTTGAAATAATCCCCGAACCGTTTCCTGGTTTTTTCAGTCTAATAGCATGGAGATTCGTGTATATTCCTTTGGAAGTCCGGACAAAGAATCTCAAAAACGGTTGCCCATTTGAGGTGGACCATGGATACCCTCTGGCGGGACATGAAGTTCAGTTTGCGGATGCTTGTGAAGAACCCGGGGTTCACCCTGGTCGCGGTGATTGCCCTGGCGCTGGGCATTGGCGCCAACACAGCGATCTTCAGCGTGGTGAATACCGTGTTGCTGCGGCCATTGCCCTTCCGTAACCCGGATGCGCTGATCATGATTCGTGAAATGAAGCTGCCCGAGTTTCCCGAATTCTCCGTCGCCCCCGGCAATTACCTGGACTGGAAAAAACAGAACACCGTGTTTGAGCAGATCATTGCTTTCCGGGGAGCGACCTACAATCTGGTGGGGATCGGCGAGCCGGAGCGGTTGCGAGGGGCGCTGGTCTCAGCCGGTACCTTCAACCTGCTCGGCGTTCATCCCTTGGTGGGCCGTGGCTTCGCCCCTGAGGAAGACCAACCTGGTCGCGATACCGAAGTCCTTCTCAGTGAAGGGGTGTGGCAGCGCCGGTTTGGACGCAGTCCCAACATCGTCGGCCAACAGCTCACCCTCAGCGGGCGAAGCTATACCGTGATTGGCATCATGCCGGCAAGCTTCGAGTTTCCCGGACCCAACGCCGAGCTTTGGGCGCCCATTGCCTTTAATGCCGAACAGTCGCAGGAGCACGGGGGTCATTATGTGGGCGCCATTGGCCGCTTGAAACCCAATGTGTCACTGAAAGCCGCCAGCACCGAAATGAAATCGATTGCCCAGCGCATGGAAAAAACCTATCCCGAATCCAACACCGGCTGGTCCGTGAAACTCACTCCGCTGCTCGATTATGCCGTCACCGAAATCAGGCCGGTGCTCCTGGTGTTGATGGCCGCGGTGGGGCTGGTTTTGTTGATTGCGTGTGCGAATATCGCCAACTTGCTTTTGGCGCGCGCCACTGCCCGTGAAAAGGAAATCGCCATCCGGGGCGCCCTGGGGGCCAGCCGGGCCCGGGTGATTCGACAGTTGCTCACCGAAAGCGCCATCCTGGCTGTGATTGGCGCTGTCGTGGGAGTGTTTCTCGCCTGGGTCAGTTTGAAAACTCTTCTGGCTTTGGCGCCGGAAGGGTTGCCCCGTATGCAACATGTCCACATCGACGCGCGGGCGCTTCTCTTCACGGTGGGGATCACTCTGTCGACGGGACTTATTTTCGGGATGTTCCCGGCGATCCAGATCATCCGGACGAGTCTGAGCGAGACCTTGAAGGAAGGGGGCCGAAGCTCGGGCGCCGGGGCCCACACCCACCGGGTGAGAAACTCGCTGGTCGTGGCGGAAGTGGCCATCGCCATGGTCCTGCTGGTGGGCGCCGGTTTGCTGATTAAGAGTTTTGTGCGCCTGATGGGCGTCGATCCCGGTTTCGACCCGCGCCATGCCATAGCCGTTGGACTCACGCTGCCTCAAGCCAAGTACCCCAAGCCGGAACAGCAGGCCGCTTTTTGCAATCAGCTGCTTCAAAAGGTCTCCACCCTGCCCGGTGTCGTCGCTGTTGGGGCTTCGCACGTCCTTCCCATGCAGGATGATTTCATTTTGACTTTTGACATCAAGGGACGCCCGCCGGCCCAACCGGGGGAAGAGCCATCGGCCAACTATTATGCTGTGACCACGGACTACTTCAAGGCCATGGGAATTCCCCTGTTGCGCGGACGCACGTTTACAGACCGCGATGTCAAGGATGCACCCCGGGTCGCCTTGATCAGCGATTCATTTGCGCGGCGCTATTTCCCGAATGAAGACCCCGTCGGCCGATGGATCAACATGACCAATGGCCCGGAGAGTTATCGCGAAATCGTGGGGATCGTCGGCGATGTCAAACAGTATGGGTTGGCCTCCCCCACCCCGGCTCAAATGTACGAACCTTTCCCGCAGGACCCCTTCAGGTTCATGAACATCATCCTTCGCACGGCGAATGATCCGCTGACAATGAGTGGGGCAGTGCGGAGCCAGGTTTTGGCGGTCGATCCGGAGCAGCCGTTCTCGAGCATCATTACCCTGGATCGGGTGGTGGCTGATTCGGTCGCGCGGGCGCGGTTTTCGGTCATCCTGCTGGCGGTCTTTTCGGCCATTGCGCTGGTGCTTTCGGCGGTGGGGATCTATGGGGTGATGGCCTATGCGGTCAGTCAACGGACTCACGAGATGGGCATCCGCCTGGCACTGGGCGCTCAACCCACCGACGTCATGAAACTGGTCGTGCTCCATGGAATGGCCATCAATTCTGTAGGGCTGCTGGTCGGCGTCGCTGCCGCATTGGGCCTGAGTCGCCTGTTGTCGAGCCTGCTCTTCGGCGTCAAGGCGTATGATCCGTTCACCTTCATCGGCATCGCCCTGCTGGTCACCCTCGTGTCGTTGCTGGCGTGTTACGTTCCCGCACGCCGCGCCATGCGCGTGGATCCGAATGTTGCGTTGAGGTGGGAGTGAAGTTGGCGGTGGGCAGTGGGCAGTTCTCAGAAAGCAGTTGTCAGTTGCCAGTTCTCAGTTAGAACCAGTCGGGTGGCGCACATATCCTGCTCTCTGGGATGTGTGCGGAGCTATCTGAGGGTGGCATCACATTGGCGCGACTCCTTTGCTCTTTCATCGCACACACCGCAAGAAGCAAAATCCAAATTCCAAACCGCCAAATTCCAAATAAAGACCAAATTTCAGTCCGTTGCGGCGGACAAATTCCAAACCCCAAAAGCCAAACAAAAAGGAAATTCCAATCCGACAAGGCGGACAAACGCCATTGATGGGGGCAGGTCTCTGCAGGTGGGAATTGAGCAGACTGAGAGAACCACCTCCTCCTTTTCGGAGTGCGCAAGCTTGCTTGCGCTTTGAGTTGGCGAACCTTATTGAGTCGTGGAAATGTGCGCGAAGCAGGCTGCGCCCGCTGAAAGCGGGAGCAAGCTCCCGCACTCCAAAAGAAGCAAGCTTCGCCCGATGAAAGCGGCCAGCCGAGGCGGGCCGCACTCCAAAGAAGACTTCAAGCGGAGCCTCTTGCGTACCTCACCGGACGGTCCGGTGAATCACTCCGGAGTCGACGGTGACGCCGGTGCGCGAGATGGTCTGAAAAGACATCTCATCACCGGCGATTTCGATCAGCATGAAGGAGCGGTCGGTATCAAATCCCTTGTCTGTAATCGAGGAACGCGCGAGGTCGCCGGGACGCAACTCCCCGGAAGCTCCTTCCGTGAAATAATAGATTCCATGCTGGGGATGGACCCGCTCGTACACGTGGTCGTGTCCCGAGAGCACGACGTCCACGCCATACTTGATGAACAGCGGCTCCAGCAATTGCCGCAGATCGAGGGCCGAACCATGATATTTCGCCGACGAATAGAGGGGATGATGAAAGTAGCAGATCTTCCAGTCGCCCTTGCCGGCATCCTTGAGCTGCGTCTCCAGCCACGCGGTCTGTTTCGGGTCCATGTAATTGCTGTTCAGAACAAAGAAACGGACGTTGCCCTTCTTATACGCGTAAAAACTCTCCCCGTTCATGTTGAAGGGTTTGTAGAAGCGTTCATTGGTATTGTCGTGGTTTCCCAGCGACGCGTAGAACTTGACGCCGGCATCAATGAGCGGCTTATAGGGCACCGCAAACTTCCGGTCAAAATCGGCCGGTTTGCTGTCCCCGTAAATGTTGTCGCCCAGCATGGTCACAAACTCGAAGGGGAACGCCTGACGCGCCTTGAGCATTTGTTGGGCGATCTCGTACTGAGGCGGCTTGCCTGTCCCCATGTCTCCAATCGCGGCAAAGCGGACTGAATCGGACTTAAGCGGAAACTTAAACTCGTCCGCTCCCAGGCTCGACATGAGAACGGTAAGGACGATAAGACAAAGAAAGATTCGGCGTCGCATGATTTATTCCAGTC
>JBAVHJ010000348.1:0-7495 GCA_049685715.1 Terriglobia bacterium
GTCGAACATCCTTCAAACGGGGGAGGAATTGGCAGGCAAGAAGAGGCTCCCGGGGATGCAGCGAACGGGTGCTCCCTAAGCGTCAGACCGATGCATTAAACCAGAACTCCGGAATCTACGCGGGGGCGCGAAGGTGAATTCCGTTTGTTGAAAGGATCCACGGGGTGCTGCCCATCCCGCCCCATATTAACCTCAAGAGAATCCACAGGCCGCGCCACCGTTGTCAACTGTAAGACTCTGCCCATGGGATCACACGCACTCGGGCCTCCCTCCGCGGAGTGAAAAACATAATCGGGTACCCATTTGAACGTCTTAGAGTTCACTCTCTTGATCTTTGCAGTGTCAGGGCTGGCGGGATTCCTGGGCGCGTTAACCGGCCTCGGGGGCGGGGTTATAATCACCCCGGTTCTAACGCTCTTGTTTGGAGTCGACATCCGTTACGCCATCGGGGCCTCCCTGGTTTCTGTGATCGCCACCTCATCAGGCGCTGCCGCGGCTTTCGTGAGAGAAGGTTTTTCAAACATCCGGGTAGGGATGTTTCTTGAGATCGCCACAACCCTGGGCGCCATTCTGGGAGCGATCCTGGCGGCAAAAACGCCAACCTCAGCCCTCGCCGTCATCTTCGGCGTGGTGCTCCTGTATTCCGCCTATCTGTCGAGCCGCCCCCAAATGGAGCAACGCACGGCCACTCGCGCCGATCCCCTGGCAGTCCGTTTAAGAATGGACGCTAGTTATCCGGGCCCGCAGGGCCCCCTGGCCTACCACGTCAGCCGCGTGAAGACCGGCCTGGGATTGATGTTTGGGGCGGGCACGCTTTCCGGGTTGCTCGGGATCGGTTCAGGGGCTCTCAAAGTGGTTGCCATGGACCACGCGATGCGCCTCCCCTTCAAGGTTTCAACCACCACCAGCAATTTCATGATCGGGGTGACGGCCGCTGCCAGTGCGGGGGTGTACTTGAACCGGGGGTATATTGACCCGGCGCTGGCCATGCCTGTCATGCTGGGAGTGCTCCTGGGTTCCATCCTGGGCGCCCGACAACTGTTCGGGGCCAAGCCCCGGGTTCTGCGCATTGTTTTTGGACTGGTCGTGGCCCTCATGGCGATCGAAATGATATACGGCGGCTTGAGTCGAAGGATTTGATATGTCCTCGTCGAATCGATCCTGGACGGATGAGCGCGTGGAGCGCATCATTGGATCTCTGCTCCGCGACGGGGTAATGCTTGCCGCAGGGGTCGTGCTGGTGGGGGGGATTGTGTATTTGATCCGCTACGGCGGGGGCCGCCCCGATTACCAGGTCTTCCGCGGCGAGCCCTCGGAGCTGCATAGCGTTTCCGGCATTCTCAGGGGAATCTTCGCATTGCATTCTCGCAGTATTATTCAGTTCGGTCTCTTACTATTGATCGCGACCCCCATTGCACGCGTCGTGTTTTCCGTTTTCGCCTTTGCGCTGCAGCGGGACCGAACGTATGTGATCATCACGTTGATTGTCCTCACTGTCCTCCTCTACAGCCTCTTAAGTGGACCGATCGGATGAACGGATTTTTTCCCGCGCATTCAGGTAATTGCCTACGCGCACCAAGGGCTCTCCGCCACAAGCGCCAGCAGAGATTCATGTCCAGCCCCGATAAACGGGGCTTGCGCCATGGAAAAGCCGCGCCGAACGAGGCCTGCCCAATGGACGGGCCGAGTAGTGCAGGCATGCCAAGAACGCATGCCTGCGGCACCCGGGCCACTCGAGACCTGGGCGCAGAGATTCATGCTCAGCCCCGTTTATCGGGCTTGCGCCATGGAAGAACCACAATGATCTCCTCAACCCATCTGTGAAGTCCGGGTTCAAACGCAACAAATGAAAAGCAAGAAGACTCAATCCTTTCGCCCTTTTGCCCATCCATGCTATTAATACACATGCTCAGTCATCCCAGCGTTCGCTCGGTGATTGCCCGGTGGTTTACCCACTCTCTCTTCAGTGCCAGTCCCCTCGGACAAGACCTTCGATACGCCTTCCGCGCGCTCGTGAAGAATCCGGGATTTGCCGCCGCGGGGATCCTGTCTATCGCCATCGGCATTGGTGTCAATACGTCCATATTCAGCGTCACAAACGCATTGCTGTTGCGACCGCTTCCTTACAAAGATGCAGACCGGCTGGTGATTCTCTGGAATCGCTCGCCGGGCCTCGGCATCACCGAAGATTGGTTCTCCACCGCGCAGTACTTCGACATCAAATCGGGACACCACGGCTTTGAGCAGGTCGCGATCGCCATTGGCGGAAATACCACTCTGACTTCGGAAGGCGAACCGGAGCGCGTCGGAACCATCCGCATCTCCTCAAACCTCTTGCCCATGCTTGGCGTAGGAGCGGCGTCCGGCCGGATTTTCGGGGCGGAAGATGACTCCCCGGGACGTCCGGCCACGGCGGTGCTGAGTCACGGCATGTGGGTGCGCCGCTTCGGCACGGACCCGAATGTGATCGGGAAGTCAATCACGCTGAACGGCCAAACCTACCAGGTGATCGGCATTCTGTCGAAATCCTTCTCGCTCCCGCGGGAAGTGCTCCCCACTTTGGGCGGCGCCGAAGAAGCGGACATCCTGCTTCCTCTGCCGCTCAGCGCTGCCGCCCTTCGAGTCCGCGATCATGAGGACTACAACATTGTGGGCAAGCTCAAGCGTGGGGTGACACTCCAGCAAGCCCAGGCCGAGATGGAAACCCTCACGGCGCGACTGCGCCGCGATTATCCGGAGGTGTATCCACCTAATGGCGGTTTGACGTTCGGGATCGTGCCGCTTCTAGACCAGGTAGTGGGCGACGTTCGCCGGCCGCTGTACGTCCTGCTGGGCTCAGTCGGATTCGTGTTGCTGATTGCCTGTGCCAACGTCGCAAATCTTCTGCTGGCGCGTGCCATGGCCCGTCAAAAGGAAATCGCTGTGCGCGCGGCGTTGGGGGCCAGCCGGGGACGCATCATCCGGCAGTTGCTCACGGAAAGCGTCCTGCTGGCCTTTTGTGGGGGAGTGGTGGGAATTCTCCTGGCACTCTGGACTCTGAAATGGATTCATGTCCTGGGGCCGAAGAGCATTCCGCGGCTTGCGGATATCGGCGTCGATGGACGAGTCCTCCTGTTTACCTTTCTCATTTCATTTTTTACCGGGATTCTTTTTGGCCTTGCGCCGGCCTTGCGGGTTTCCCGCATCGATCTAAATGCCACCTTGAAAGAAGCCGGCCGGGGATCGGGGGGAGGAGACGCCCTGTGGGGACGTGGTCGCAATCTGCGCCGGTGGCTGGTTGTTTCAGAGCTCGCCCTGTCGGTGATGTTGCTCATCGGGGCGGGACTGCTCCTTCGCAGTTTCGCCCGCCTGGAAAACGTGAATCCCGGGTTTAATCCCCAGCGAGTGCTCACGTTTGGACTGACCATGATCGGCCGGAAGTACAACGACCCGCAGGTCGTGGTGAGATCGTATCGCCAGCTCTGGGAGCGCTTCGAACGGTTGCCCGGTGTCGCCGCTTCGGGAGGGACGACGGCGCTCCCATTAACTCAAACCTACGCCTGGACCCCTATCTTGGTTGAAGGACGCACCCCGCTGCCTGGCGAGGAGTTTATCAACGCGGACGCGCGCATTGTCAGCGGAAACTATTTTCAAGCGATGGAGATCCCGCTTCTCCAGGGCCGGTTCTTCAATGAGCAGGACACCCCGGCCAGCCCCCCGGTCACTCTCATTGACGAAAACATGGCCCGCCAGTTCTGGCCCAACCAGGATGCGGTCGGCAAGCGTATCCGTTACGTGCAATCCAACATCCCGTGGCATCTTATCGTCGGTGTGGTCGGCCGGGTGAAACACGACTCGCTCGACTCCGATCCGCGGATCGTTTTTTACCTCCACCAAACCCAGTCTCCCGCGCGATCGATGAGCGTCGTGTTGCGGAGCCGCTCCGATCCCGTTGCGCTCACCGCGGCGGTCAAGAAAGAGATCCGCGAACTGGACCCTGATCTTCCGATGTATTCGGTTCGCACGATGGAGCAGGTCGTGAATCAGTCGCTCGGGCGGCGGCGGTTCTCCATGCTGTTGCTCGCCATGTTTGCGGTCCTGGCCCTGGCCCTTTCGGCCGTCGGCATCTACGGGGTCATGGCTTATCTGGTTAACCAGGGGGCGCGGGACATTGGAATCCGCATCGCGCTCGGTTCCACGCCAGGGGGCATTTTGAGCCTGATCGTCCGTCAAGGGATGGCCCTGGCGCTCGCCGGGGTCGCCCTGGGTTTGGCGGGAGCGTTGGCCCTCACCCGCTTGTTGCGAAGTCTTTTGTTCGGTATTACCGCGACCGATGCCGTGACGTTTACGACCATCGCAGGGCTGCTGATCCTTGTCGCACTGCTCGCCACCTATCTTCCCGCCCGCCGTGCGGCCCGGGTTGACCCCATGATTTCCCTGCGGTGCGAATAGCACGTCCCGCTCTAACTTATGCGAGTTAACCTTGTTTGGTTCCAGCTTGTCCGGGTTCAGAAGTGGAGAGTCACCGCCGGGGCACGACAGTCCACTTTGAGGGGACCCGCCCTAGCGGGTACAGCCCGCCGCTTCAGCGGCGGCAGCAATCGAGTTGGAAAGCGTACCCCGATTCATCGGGGTTGGTGGGGATTGGGTCGGTCGTTAACGGCCGTCCCGGGCAGGAGGTCAACCCCGATGAATCGGGGTGAAGAACCTGGGGGGCGTCTCCTGTCCCGCCGGTAAACCGGCGGGCTGTACGCACCCAAGCCCGGCGAGCCGGGCTTTCCTTGTGCCCATGGGTCACAATCTGGCCCAGCAGCCCTGCTGACCGGGTCAGGTTAGGGATTAAGCGCTTATCAAAAAGGTTTGGTTTTTTTTCTAAGACTGACCTTTAATGAGGTTCTCTCGGCCCTTTATTAATGCGGGGTTCAAGTCTCTTTGAAAAACGTCCAACTTATGTGAATTAGTCCTGTTTGGTTCCGACTCCTCCGGGTTAGGATCCCCTGCTCTCCAACTCCAACACATTGTCGCTCCGGAGCTGAGGTTCTGAGGGTTAGGGACAGACACCTTCTCTCAGACAACTTCGCAGGAATCTCATCAAAACCGGTGTCTGTCCCTTCTGTTTCCTCGGCGCTGAGATTCGGGGGGCTTCAAAACCGGGACAGTTCCGCTCTCTGATCCAATGTCCCTTCAGCGCGGGATTCCAAACACCTCGGTCCAATAATGGTGGTCTCCTCTCCAGGATCCATCCTCCACCTCAACGTATCCCACTCCGGTGTCTCGAAAGCTGCAATCCAGAATATTGGCACGATGGCCCGGGCTCTTCATCCATCCATTCACCACGCTCTCCGGAGACGTATAGCCGGCGGCGATGTTCTCTGCGGATTTCATCCATTCATAACCGGCCCGCGTCATGCGGTCCCCGGGCTGCGAACCATCTGCTCCTGTATGACTCATGAAATGATGACGTGCCATGTCTCTGCTGTGCTCGAACGCCGCATCATTCAGCAGGGACTTCATCCGCAACGGCCGGCAGCCCCACTTGACCCGCTCTTTATTCACCAACTCAAGTACGCGGAGTGCAAAGTCGCTGGGAGGTTGCACGGGTCTTTGCTTACGAGGGAGGAATCTCCAACGAAGATCTTTCTGAGCGAGAGCAACTCCTCCATGGATGAAACCTAAGGCCAATGCAAGAGCAATGACACGGAGGTTCGCCCTGCCGGGATGTTTACCTCTCACCATATACTCTTCTCATCTTCTGCAAGCAGGTCACAAAAACGGCCCGAGCCTGATCGATTTACTCTTCTTCCTTTAATCCATGAACCCGATCTCCGCTAGGAAGCTCCGTCGCGGTATCCGCCTCGTCGTTCGTCTCCACGGCAGATCCGCCTTCTCAGAACCACCGCCAATAGCTCAACCGCCACAGTGAACTATTTTGACTCCCCTCGTCAAGCTCTCGCCTTGGATCTGAGCACAAACCCGAATGGCGCTCAGGTAAGGTATCTCCTGGGGAGGTTTACTCTCAGTGCGCTTCATCTGAGTTGCATGTAGACAGCCCACTGGTTTACCAGCGGTAACAGCAACCACAGGAATCCCCTCAGTCCGTCGTGGTGGACTAATTGCAATGGCAGCCTGTTAACAGGCCGCCAAAAAGCAGTCAATCCCGATGAATCGGGGTGGGGCATCACAAACGATCCGTTCCCCGCCGCTGAAGCGGCGGGCTGTAGAATCGCAAGGCCGCCGAGGCAGCCTTCAAACCAGTTAAATCGACATCAACTTCTTATCCAACCGCTATCCAAGTCTAATTCCAATAATTGCCGATTACTAGGCAGGAGGCGGTCCCGAGACGCAGGCCATCAAGGCTCGCTCCTTTCCTTCCATCCTTCTTTCTTCTTGTTCGTTCCTCCGGGAGAATGCAAAATTGGCTTCTCTTGAATCTCGAAGGACCTTTGGGAACTCCTTTGATCCACAAATTTGATGCTTTGATTTTGGGTGCCGGAGCCGCAGGGCTGATGTGCGCCATCGAGGCCGGCAAACGGGGACGCCGCGTTGCCGTTCTCGAACGAGCCGACAGGACGGGCAAAAAGATTCTCATCTCCGGGGGTGGCCGCTGTAATTTCACCAACCTCTATTGTCAGCCGGAAAACTTTATTTCCGCCAACCCGCACTTCGCGAGATCGGCCCTGGCCCGATATACCCCTCGAGACTTCATTACCTTGGTCGAGAAGCATCGCATTCCCTACCACGAGAAAAAACTGGGGCAACTCTTCTGCGACCGTTCGGCCCGCGACATCACGAACATGCTTGAAGCCGAATGCCGGGCTGCGGGGGTTCGAGTGTTTCACAAGAGCAGGGTCCGGGAAGTCCGACGCACAACCGAGTTCGTCGTGTGTACTGAAGGCGCCGAGTTCCGCGCACCGGCCCTGGTGGTGGCGACGGGCGGATTGTCTATCCCCAAAGTAGGGGCCACCGCCCAGGGTTACGATGTGGCGCGTCAGTTCGGGTTGAAGATCCACAACACGAGACCCGCGCTGGTTCCACTCCTGCTTGCGCCTGAGGACCGAACGCGGTATTGCGATCTCGCGGGCGTTTCCGCGGATGTAATCGTGGCCACTGACCATCACTCCTTTCGGGAAAAGATGTTGATCACTCACTGGGGCTTGAGCGGGCCTGCGATCCTGCAGGTCTCCTTGTATTGGAGTGAGGGTAGGCCGATCCGCGTTGACCTGGCGCCTGATCACACTGCCACGGCTGCTGTTCGCGAAGCGAGAGTTCGAAACGCGACCACGGCCCGGTCCGCTTTCCAGGCAATTCTCCCAAAGCGCTTTGCCACCCGCTGGCTTGATTTGCACGCGCCCTCAACTTGGACCAATCAAGCGCTGGCCGAGTTGGAACACGCCGTGCATGAATGGACTCTCGTCCCCTCCGGGACGGAAGGGTATGCGAAAGCGGAGGTCACAGCAGGGGGCGTCGATACCGATGAGTTGTCGGACAAAACCATGGAAAGCCTGAAGGTGCGAGG
>JBAVHJ010000349.1:0-5318 GCA_049685715.1 Terriglobia bacterium
ACCCGATTCTGCTCCAAAACTCCCGGATTTTAAGAAATTCAATTTTCCCCCGGATCAACAATGTATCCTGACATGACAGAACCGCATGAATGATGAGTGTCAGGACCCCAAATGATGTTCTTCCAACATGGAAATCACTTCGCCGGCGCGAACTCAACGGGCACGGTGAGTTTGTTGCTTTCCGAGGTTCCTCCCCCCTTATCATCATGGATCAGATAAACCTCCAGGATGCATTTTCCGCTTGCTGAAACTTTCTGTCCTTGACTTGAAAAGCTTTGGGTTGCATAGAAGATGCCATTCTTGGGATCCGTCATGACCACCTTGTCCGGTTCGTGAAATCCAACGGCGTGACCGTCCCCACATCGCAGGTGGTAATTACACAAGGTAGATTTTGGAGAGTTGATGTCACCCACCGGGTCAAAAACTGAAAACCGAATCTTCAATCGTGCATCCACTGGTTCGGCTGAGAGAACGGCGAGGTTAGTGATGCGGGGAGCATGGTGGGGGATATACATGTCTTTCGGGGTCGATCGTCCCTCCGGGGTGATCACGACGATTGACCGTTTCCCGGTCTGAGCCTTGAGTTCGGCAAAGATCCGCACCGACCACACCTTCATTCCCTCGCCCTGTTGTCTTTGATCATCGGGGTCCGGTGGGCTCTCCTTGACCTCACGTATGGAAACTCCTTCGGCTGGAGAGATTTCAACAGAGGACACTTGGAGATTCTTTCCAAAGCACTTGAACTCGGTCGGCAGTCCCCGGACCACCTGCACATCGGAATAGCCCGAAAATTGAACGTCGATTTTCTCAGCCTTCTGAACTCCTGCGACGAAGACCCAAACGGCGATGGCCCACACTATCCTTCTCATGGCAACAGCTCCTTAACAGTCGATAACAAGCGAAGTAAGAGATCGCTGTTTCCCACTACAGGGAAAACTTCAGGGGGCCGGCTTGACACTGTCCTATGTCCACGTGCGACCCCATGTTCGCGGAATCATTCCTTACTTCAACATTATCTTCCCCAGGCTCACCTTCTTGGTCTTCGGCTCGAGAACGATCCGTGCGACTTTCCCGCTTTCGGCAATACTAAGGGCCTTGACCTTCGTTCCTGTCACGATACCGACAGTAAAGCCACTCAGCTCAAGCCCAGAGGGCACCATCATGGTCTCGGGGATTGTCAACTTGAACTGCCCTTTTGCGTCGGTCTTCGTCTCCGGGCCGAACATCGGAAAGCGCACAACCTTGCCTTCCGAACCCACCATCAGCAACTCGATAGATTGATCTTTTATTGGCGAGCCTTTGCCGTCTACGAGAACGCCGGCCACAATGGTTGGCTCTTTCTTCGCTGTGTCCTCCTTCTTGGTCGCGTCTTCTTGCGCTCTGATACCAATATCCATCCCTGCGGCTAGTAGTACCACAATCACTGCGGCGACTCGCATAAGAAGCCGGGGTATTCCAATACCTAATTTAGAATTCAACATACCCTCTCCTTTGAAGTAATTGGTAAATTCCATACTATCGATTACAAGAGCAAGTTCGGGTCACGTCTAGATTGTTAATGAGTGAAAATCTACGGCGTGTTGCTCAAAAGCACATTCTTTGGTTCGAGGAATTGATCAGTGGTCAGAATTCCAAGGACGATTCCGAAAGATGCTCCGGAACCAAAGATGAATCAATTCGGGACAGTCCCGAATCAATTCCGAATTTCTGCAGAGGCCTGACACTTAATTATTTCGTCGCGTCAATGTTGGCTTGGTGTCGGCGCAGATAGATCCGTACCCTTGCACGTGACCTGTGGGAAAACTGCTGCAGGCGCGCGACCATTCACCAGATTTCGCCGAGGTCCATAGACTCTACGTTTTTCTTGACTTTGAGGGTCAGTGGCTCCTTGCTCATCTTCCTCTTCATCTCAACCAAGTTCAGGGTGCCCCGGACGGCTTCGAGGCGTCCAATTCGGAATTCCGTCTCTTCAGCATCTTTCTGCAGATACCCTCGGTGGACCTTGATCGCAAATCGGCCTTTGACATCCGTTTTCGCGCGGGGGTTGGTCAGTTTTACTAATCCTTCCGAGTCCGGTGCAAAAAAGACCGAACTTTTCCCCCTCTTGTCGAGGGAGAAGAGCACCACCTCCAACCCTTCCCAGGCCGAACCATCTTCATGAAGCGCGGTTCCCGTCAGCAGAAAATAGTTTGCATCCTTTTCCGGAGTCTGAGCTTCGGCGACCTTCTCGCCAGCGGTCTTCGCAGACGATTGCGGAGATCCCTGGGACGATGATTGAGCACGGGCGGCATAAGCGGCCGCGCTCGCAGAGGCCAATAGGAATACGCCAACAACTACCAGCAGCTTTCTCGCGTACATCGGACTACCCTCCTTCCTGGAAGGGGCATCGGGCTCACTGCATTTTATTAACGATTTGGGGTCAGATTTTTCAATGTTCATTTTGCCTTGGAAAAGGTCCCTCGACGAGTCCGGGATTAACATTTCGCCGGGATTGGAAATTGAAGATTCTGCTGCAACACCCTCTTGGCTCGATCCGTGGAAAAACAAATCGCGTTTAAAAGGGCTACAATGCATTTCTATCGTGTCGCGATACATGTGTGATTCCCCAACAAATTGAATTTGTCAACAAGTCGGGAGTTTTGCAGCTGAATCGAATGTCCAGGCGTGACCCCATGTTCCTTATGTTCATGCTTCCTGCCAAAAGTGAATTGTGGAGATGCGACCCCATCATCCTCCCGACCCCATCATCCTCCGTGGTAATTAAGTTTCTTTGAGGAAACACTACTTTTTGTTTTTGCCTGCGTTTTCAAACTTTGCTTCCAGCCTGACTGCTTCATTGCCTTTTTCAATCGCGTAGAGACGGTAGTACTTTATTGGCGAAGCAGCCTCGTCTGAAGCATAGAAGCATATGCCAATATTCCCATCGCGTTTGTATGGATCAATATCGTCACGAAACTGTTGGTCAGCGGTTGGGTAGTAGTTACACTTATAACAACCAAAGAAGAGCGTGCTACCGCTGATTGAAAAGCCATTTCTGCAGCCTCGAGGAGCTTTAGGAGCATCAGCGTCCTCAGCATTGAATGAACGCTCGATAGCTACTGTGTAGAAGCCAGGTTCGAGATCGAGAATAAGTGGTGTGCTCCCTATAGACTTCTTCTCAATATTTCCATCCCGGATTAAGTTAGTCTTTGGAAGCTCCTTGTGTTTCTCAAAATAAACCTTAAGGCCACCAGGGCTCGAGGTTACGAGCAACTGTCCGGGGCTTGGCTGTTGCTGCGGGCTTTGAGCTTCTGTGGACTGCGTTTTTTGCTTTTCCCCCTCCTGTGCTTGGGCACTAAGCAAAGGCAGGGAACAGCAAATCAAAGTCACGAACAAGATCGTTTGTCTCAAGATGAACTCCTTTCTTTCATATTCGATGGTCAGCGCCCAACGTATAGGGTTTTATCCACTATGCCTGCGAGGCGGATGAAGACAGAAAGAAAGATAAGGGGCATGGTGGATAAAACCGAGTTGAACTGAACCCCCGAGTGCGGGAATGATTTCGGCTTGCACAGCTCTTCCTTACGATTCAGTTCGGGGAATGGGCTCGTTTAATGGAAAGCCTCATTGGGCCAGCCTGTCGTCGTAATGAGCAGACCGACATGGGAGGCGACTGGCCACTAATGAGTCTAATATAAAAATGGGACAGCCACCTGTTTCTTAGTGATCGAAGCGTGAAAATTGGTGACTGTCTCTATTTTTCCTTGTTCAAGAAACTCATCTCTGCATTTCCTTTCAAAAAGAATCGTGTTCTTCCGTCAGTGCGCGGAGTGAACTATCGCTGTTTTTCTTTCCCGGGAACGAAATCGCTCGCAGAAAGCGGCCCACCCACCGCCCACTGACAACCACAAGATTCCTTCAGTTCATCCTCGTCAAGCTCGTCATGGAGAATGTCCCTGACGAGGTCGAATTGTCGCTGAGCCACGTCACCACAAAGGGGGCGGAGGCGGAATTGGTGTAGGGAAAGGAGAACCCGCTGAACTGGGCACAGATGTTCACCTCCTCACCGAGGAACGGTACTCCCTTGGCGTAGAAGGATATCCTCAGGACCCCATTAATCAGCCGCCCATAGACCAGGTAGGTTTCCGGAGTGATGGGTGCTCCGTCGAAAGTCTTGATCTGCAAGTATCCCTTGACGAAAAGGCCTTCCGCCCAGAGGCTGGCTTCCCCTGTGGTCGTCGAGCCATTGAAGGCAGTTGTGGTCACACTGTACGACCTGGGTGAAGGCGCGAGCGGGAGCGATGAAAGCTCACCTCCGGTCAATGTCAATGCGGTTCCGAAGATGGGAATATCTGTTTGGATTTCGAGTCGACCCCGGCCCATTGTCACTCCGGGAAAATGTTCTGACAGAAAGCGGGCGTCGTGCCAGCCCGCCCCCAGGTCAATGTTCTCGTTGCTAACCCGGCTGTTGGACTCCGAAAAAAGAGTGAGCGTGACGTGAGCCTCCCTGCTTAACGTTCCATTGGCGAGGGCCAGGGCAATGGTCGAAAAGTCATCAAATGGAATCGTGGCCATATAAAACTCTGTCGACGGGAGCACTCCCACGCTGTCGACAAGGGTTGCGCCGGACCGGACGGCATACGTCAGATTTCCCTCAATAAAACTCGTCTGCTCGAGATTTTGTGCGACGAACAGCGCATACCCCGCTTCCACGACCCCTGTACCTGTAAAACGGAAGCTTCGGGTGGCCCCCGCATTGATGGTAATGCCCAACCTGCCGTTGCTGACCGGCGAGCCATCCACAAGCGGATTCCACGGCTGACCTTGACCCCTGAAAAGGTACAAAGTCCCGACGTAGTTGGTGGTGCCGCGGTTGGTTGCGGTGACGACTGTCTCGTACCCGCCACCGGCGGCGACCTGTCCAAACACCAGGTCCTTTTGCGTGGAAAAATTCTGGGCGTACAAGACGCTGCCTGAGACCAGCCATGCCAAAAGTAGCATTGCGATGAAAACCCTGATTCGCATAAAGCCTCCTATCCGTGTAGAGATGAGTTGAGCTGATCCGGAAAATTGAATTAAGGCAAGAGCCAACGCATTGGAGAAAATTGAACCGACCGGCCAATTCGAAGCAAGGTTGTGGTGATGTGTCGCTCCTTTTGGTGTCGCTTGCTACCTTGGCAACCGAAACACTCTCCCATCCGGCGTGGTGACCGTGCCCCTTCCCCTGAGGTAAACATAGCCCTTGTCTTTGTCGACCCTGAACACCAGCGGCCAGCCGGGATCGCCCTCGAAGATGTGATTCTGGGCCTCGTGTCTTCCGATCCAAGTATGCTTCACAC
>JBAVHJ010000350.1:0-4550 GCA_049685715.1 Terriglobia bacterium
GGGCGGGGCCTCCCCCTCGTCTTGCCTGTTCGACCGCCTCTTTCGTCGTGTGGTACACCTCCAGGACATCGTTCCCATCGATCGTTGTGCCAAAAATCCCGTAGGCCTGGGCAAAATCGGAGATCCGGGTATTCTTCATTTGGCTCCCGACGGGCGTCGAATAGGCGAACTGGTTGTTTTCGACAATCACGACCAGGGGAAGGTTTTTCACGGCGGCAAAATTCAGGCCTTCGTGGAAATCCCCCACGCGCGTTCCACCGTCCCCGATGTAAGTCAGGGCCACCCGAGCTTCCCCCCGAAGCGTTGAACTCAACGCGATGCCCGCCATGACCGGAATGAGCGCTCCCAACATGGAGATGCAGGCCATGACGCCGCGGTCGAGGTCTCCAAAGTGAAGGTTGCAGTCCCTTCCGCCTGTCGGACCTGAAGAACGGGCCATATATTGGCAAAAAAGATCCCTCGGTTTGAATCCGCGGACAAGCGTGGCTCCCAGATTGCGAATCATCGGGCCAAGCACATCCTGCTTTTCCAGGGCGAAAGCGGTGGCCACAGAGATCCCTTCCTGTCCGAGGCTGGAATAAAGTCCTCCCACAACTTTACCCTGGCGATACAGGTTGGCTAACCTTTCATCGACGCTGCGGTTGAGCCGCAGGAAATAATAAAGTTCATGGAGCCGGCCCTGGGGTAGGGCAAATTTCTGGCCTGAAACCGTTTCGGTTTTCAAGGCCTTTTTCGCCCGGGGAGAGATGGTCTTGGTCAATTGAGATTCAGAGCGTCTTCGAGAAATATCCGTCTCCCCTGAGCGGTGATGAAGTCTTATGTGAATTGCTCATGATGAAGCGGTCGCTTGATCTTGATTATAACAAGCTTTCGACTAAATATGAACCGGCAAGTCGAATGCTGCATGCGCCGCTTCACCCACCGCTTCGGAAACCGTGGGGTGGGCATGAATGGTATGGGCCAGATCCTCGGCGGTGGCTTCTAAATTGATTGCGGCGCAGGCTTCTGCAATAAGATCCGTGGCGTGCGGCCCAATGATTTGCACCCCAAGGATTTCCCCGAACTTTGAGTCCGAGACGATCTTCACAAAACCTTCGGGCTCCCCCAAAATGCCAGCCTTGCCATTGGCCTGGAAGGGGAACTTTCCGATCTTGAGTTTGTAACCGCGGGCAAGGGCTTCCTTCTCACTCAACCCCACACTGGCAACTTCCGGGTCGCAATACGTGCAGTTGGGGCACAGGTCATAATTGATGGGGCGAGGGTGACGCCCGGCCATGTGTTCCACCGCCACATGGGCCTCGGCAAAAGCGAGGTGGGCCAGTTGCTGCCGGGGGATGATATCGCCAATCGCGTAAACAGTCGGGATATTGGTTTGCATGAAATCATTCACCGGGACAAGGTGCCGTTCGGTTTGAATCCCGAGCTTCTCCAGGCCAATCCCCGCGGTATTCGGTGATCGCCCGACGGCAATCAAGATTTTCTCGGCGTGGATCGAAGAGGATTTTCCATCGGCGCTGTTCTTGACCGTCGCGCAGATGCCGTCTTTCTTGACATCGAGCTTTTCGAGCGCTGTCCGGGTCATGATCAAAATGCCCTGCTTTCGAAAACTCCGTTCCAATTCAGCGGCGACCTCATGATCCTCGAGCGGCAAGACTTGAGGCAACATCTCCACCAGGGTGATCTTGCTCCCAAAACGCGCGTAGATGGAGGCGAACTCCACCCCCACGGCGCCACAACCGATAATGAGTAACGATTTGGGAACGGTATCCAGTTCCAGGGCTTCGTTGTTGGTAATGACATGTTTTCCATCGATCTTGATGTTTGGAAAGGTTTTCGGTTCCGATCCGGTGGCGAGGATAATGTGCCGGGCTTCGAGGATTTTCTCTTCCCCGGAGCCGGTGCGGACGCGGACCGAGGTGGGGGACTCCAGAGAGCCAAAGCCGCGGAATGTTTCAACCTTGTTTTTCCGGAGGAGAAATTCCACCCCTTTGGCGTTCTTCAAGACAATCTTGTTTTTTCGTTGCTGAACCACCTTCAAATCGAGGCTCAAATCCTTGTAAGTGATCCCGAACTCCTTGGCATTGAGGAATTGCTGGTAAAGCTTGGCATTGAAAAGCAGGGCCTTGGTCGGAATACAGCCTCGCAGGAGACAGGTCCCGCCAAACCGGTCATCTTTCTCGACGAGCGCGGCCTTCAAGCCTAATTGCCCTGCGCGGATGCCGGCGACATAGCCGCCAGGACCACTTCCAATAATGATAACGTCGTACACGCTAAGAAACCTCCGGCTGAATTAGACACTGTGGCTCTAATTCTTGGTGTCGTAGAAGTAATGACTGAATCGCCCGCGATTATAACACAAGGCGTCTCGGCTGGAAGCAATCCCTGGCCACTCACGGGGTGGCGCATACTTCGCGTTCTCTGCAATGAGCGCGATGTCGAGTCAATGGCCTCTCTCGTCGGATCCCAAGGGCTCTTCCACAGAAGGCCGCATCCCTCCACGGCCAAACCAAGGCCCTCGGCCTTCGTCACCACGTCCCCCTGACCAGTTTGTTCGGATGAATAGGCTAGGTCATGACTCTTGGATCCAAGTGGAGGGACCGCGTGGACCTAGTGGATCCTGTCGGCCAGGGCGGCTTTGACTTCCTCGCTGGCATTAAAAATGCCGCGCACCCGCACGGATTCGATGACCTCGTGGGCTAGGGCGGGGGAGATGTCCTTTGAAAGGTGCAACGCGCCGATGACGGTCAACTTGAGCTTCTTGTGCCTTGCTTTGAGCTTTTCCAACTGGCCGCGATCATAAAGCGCCACCCCGACGAGGAATGAGAAAAGGGAAACGGCCTGTTGAACATCGACTGTGTGTTTTTCCAGCTGTGACCGGATCGCAGTGCGGATGAAATCGGTCCGGTTCGAGTAGTGACCCTGTTCCACCAGCAAGTCGATCTTACCGAGGTCCACGGGGCTCATGTTGATGGTGATCTTTTCACTGTCAGCCATATCATCTCCTTACCATCTATATGGATGGTGGACGGAATATTTGCATTGAATTCGTGAGATTGTCAACAAAAAACATCTAGGAACAATCTTAGAGGATGGACGGTGGAAGTTTAGGCGATCGAGTTGCAGTCACCTGTAATTTCTGGGGACGCCATCCACCGCTTTGCTCCCTTTATTGAGGAAGTTCTGCCGGGATGGACGCTCGGTGTGAGTTCCAAATCATCCCGAGATTTGAAAGCCGGGCGCCTTTTATCGCGAGATTTCGCGAAATGGATTAGGCGCCCTCGCCCCTGCCACTTAATCTTTCCTTCGCTGTTACGTCCACAAAGGTTTGACACGCCAAAATCCATCTGTTTAAATAGGCTTCGACAGAACCGAAGCATCACACGCCGCCAATTGAGAACAATTGCTATAATTGCCGTCATATCCTTCATATGAGAGATTTGCTGGACTTGATCTTTGAGGCTGTTCTCAGCGCGGTTCTTGAGGTCCAGAATTTCACCCTGCAGGGCTGCCGCTCCTTCACCAACCTGTTCCACCGCCCCCACTATCTCCAGGAAACCCTTGTTCAGATGGATATTATTGGCGTTGGATCGTTGACCATCATCTGCCTGACGGGATTCTTTACGGGCGCGGTGTTGGCGATGCAATCGGCCAAGAGCCTGCAATCGTTTGGAGCTGTCGGATTGACGGGGCAACTGGTTGCCGTTTCCCTGGTGAGAGAATTGGGGCCCGTCCTGAGCGCGCTCATGGTGGCCGGTCGCAATAGTTCCGGGATGGCCTCGGAGATTGGTTCGATGGTGGTCAGTGACCAGATTCTTGCGATGCGGGCTCTCGGTACGGACCCCAGCAAGAAGCTCACGACGCCGCGGTTGGTGGCCACCGTGACCATGCTCCCATTGCTGACAGCGGTGTGTGATTTTATTGGAATTTTTGGCGGTTACATCGTGGCGCGCTTCCTGCTCCATATCTCTTCGGCATTGTATTGGTCCACGGTGTATCACAATCTGGATTACAACGATCTGCTGGAGGGTTTGTTGAAGCCCTTTGTGTTTGGGGCCATTGTGGCGAGCGTTGGCTGTTATTGTGGGTTCCGAACTTACGGGGGCACGCAAGGTGTGGGACGCAGCACGACCCAGGCGGTCGTGGCGTCGTCCATTCTGATTCTCGCTGTCGACGCCGTCCTAACCCGGGTCGCTTTGGTGTTTTTCCGATGAGTTTATCTTCCCCATGGCCGATCCCGGCGCCGTCCGCCGATGCCGTCATCGAAGTGAGAGATGTCACCCTCTGGTTTAAAGACTTCCGGGTCTTGAATGAGGTCTCATTCATTGTCAAAGAAGGCGAAACAAAGATCATCTTGGGAGAGAGTGGATCCGGCAAGACCGTCCTCATCAAATTGATTGCCGGTTTGATTCGCCCGGATGAAGGCCAAATTTTTGTCAATCATCAGGAAATCAGCGCCCTGAGCGAAGACAAGCTCATGCCTCTCAGGAAGAACATCGGGATCGTCTTTCAAGAGTCGGCGCTCTTCGATTCGTTGACCGTGTTAGAAAATG
>JBAVHJ010000351.1:0-3197 GCA_049685715.1 Terriglobia bacterium
ACAGGCCCAGGACGACAACCATTCTGCCGGGCTCATGCATCGCGGAGAAAAGGGGATGGGTTTCAGTGAGACCACTACCAATCACCATTTTCTAATCACCGACGACGGGGGAGTGATCCAGGTCGAAGTGAATGCCCCTCAGGATGTGGAGGGTCGTGATCAGATACGCGCACACCTGCAAAGGATCACGAAGGCTTTCGGCGCTGGAGATTTCAGCATCCCCGCCTTCGTCCATGATCGGACGGTGCCTGGCGTGCCCGCCCTTGAACGTCTCAAGTCAGAGATCAAGTACGAGTATGCTCAAACAGCCGCCGGGGGTAAGGTGCAGATCGGCAGCCGCAATCCTGAGGCGATCACTGCCATTCATGACTTCATGACTTTCCAAATCCAAGAACACCACACTCGAGATCCCATCACCAAGTCGGGTGCGACGGCTCAAGTCAAGACTCTCGCCCAGGAACAACTGCAAAGCCTGCTCGGAGGTGAAGGCATGGGGATGGCCAAGGCAGCCGAACTCAACCATTATCCCGGCCCCAGGCATGTGCTTGATCTGGCTTCAGCGCTCCAACTTTCCAAAGATCAAATCGCCCAAAGCCAGGTCATTTACGACGAGATGCACCAGAAGGCGGTTGCCCTGGGAGAGCAGATCATCCAACACGAACGCGTCTTGGACCATCTCTTCGAAGTGCAGGATGTTTCACCGGATCGTGTTCGGACCCTGGTGGCTGAGATTGCGGTATTGCAGGGGCAATTGAGAAGTGTGCACCTTCTCGCCCATGTGGCGGAGAAGCAAGTGCTCAGCCCTGAACAGGTAGAACGTTACGTGGAATTGCGCACGAACCCTGGACCAACGGGCCACTCGCACTGACACAACGGTTTATGAAAGAGGATAAGTCAAAGACAGTTGCTAATGGCACGAAGCTAAGAAATTGCGTCCTTCCGAGGCCTGGCCGATCTCGAGCCCGCTTCAGCGGGCTTGGGTGTGTACAGCCCGCCGGTTTACCGGCGGGAAGCTGTGAAGGGAGTTCTTTTGAGCCCCGATTGATCGGGGCTTGGGTGCTTTGCAGGCGCCCCGTTAACGGGCCGCCCGGAGACCTCAACCCCGATGAATCGGGGTACGGCTCCCAGCGCGCCTGCTCCCGCCGCTAAAGCGGCGGGCTGGTAAAAGGCAAGGCCGCTGAGGCGGCCTTCGAACGAGGATCGGCGTTCTTCATCACTTGACTTCGTACCATCGTTACGTTCCCGTGTCTTCCGCCCCGTCCAACGCCTCGTTGGTGTCTTCGTTCATCCACCCGCCGCTTCCCGCGTGAGCACATAAATGACCCACGGGGCGACCTTTGTTTCATTGACCCACTTGTAGGGCTCATCGCCCTTGGCCAGGGGTTTGTACGTCGCAACCAGTCTCAATCCGGCACGCGCGTAGACGTCCCGGTACGATGCATCGGTCCACAGAATATCTTCGGTCGGCCTCCGGTCGGCGAAGTCCGTAGTGATGATCCTGACCGTGTCCCCCGATCGCGCCAATAGATTCTCCGGGTAATCCTTCGTCGAGAACGACGCCCACTCGTGGACATAAATCTCGGGCGACGAGACGACACTGACTATTTTCCCTGGCGCATTCAACAGCACTCCCAGGTCGTGGAACAGGCGCACCTTCGTCTCGAATCCGGGGATGTTGTCGAAGGTGAAGAGGGAGAGGACAAGATCGAACGCACCGGCCTGAAACTCGCTTAGGTCATCGTCTTGGACTAGCCGGTAATCCCCGCCGGGATCAATCTCTCTGGCCTTCGCGATCATCTTCGGTGCGATATCCGCGCCCACCGCGTCGAAACCGAGCTGCCGCACATACCGGGTCGAACGCCCCGTGCCGCAGCCGAAATCAAACGCCCTCGTTCCTATGACGTGCTCACGGACAATGGCTGGAAGATCCCGGTAGGCCAGGTAGTAGGTATTGGCGAATTCGAGCTTCGCGTACGCGTCAGCCCGAGTGCTGTCCTCATAGCAGTTGGTGAAGGCCATGTGAATCTCTCCTCAAGTCGCAACGCCCTTTGACCCCATGCGCTTTCTCATGAATTCCGGCAGAAACGGTTCCAGCACCTGTTGCTGCTCCGGGGACAGGTACTTGAAGCCAGGGACAGACACCTTCTCTTAAGCAACTTCGCAGGAATGGCAGCAAAGCAGGTGTCTGTTCCTCTTTTTCTTCGATCAGCAAAGCTCATGGGCCTGATCGAGAGCCCTGCGCAGGATCACAGCCCCCCTCGGGGGGCTTGCATGCGTACAGCCCGCCGGTTTACTGGCGGGAAATCCGACCCCCATAGGTTCCTCACCCCGATTTATCGGGGTTGACCTCATCCCACGGTCGGCCGTTAACGACCGACCCATTCCCCATCAACCCCGATGAATCGGGGTACGACTCGCAGCTCGCCTGCTCCCGCCGCTGAAGCGGCGGGCTGTACTAAGACAAGTCCCCTTAAAGGGGACTCTCATGCCCCGGCCTGACCTGTTTTTATTTGCCTTACGCCCCTGTCCTTAACAGAAGGGACTGACACCTTTTCGCTCGACCGATTTAAAGGTGCACGAATCCGGGTGTCTGTCCCTAATCCGGCCCGATGGGTTGCTTCCTGCGCCCTCGGCGTCTCCGCGGTGAGATTTACGCCTTACGTCCCCGTCGGCGGCAGATACAGCGCTGGAACACTCTTGGTCTTCATCAATTCGTTAAACGCCGGCACATCGGTCGACAGGATCTGCTTCCACGCCTCCAGTTGCTGGTCGAGCTGTCCGCGCAGCATCTTGAAAACCTCATACTGCTGCTTCGAAGGGACGCCGTCCCCCGCCATGACGCTCGAGCTAAAGCTGTCGAATTGTTCATTGAGCTTGTTGGGGAACGCGAGGTTTGCCTCTGACCCCTTCATGTTCACCTGGATCAGCTCCTCTTCCACCGGGGTCATCTTTTTGTCGAGCGCGCTGGCCTCCTCCAGCAACGTCTTCAAGCCCTGATCGTTTGCAAAGCGCTGGTTCATTGTCTTCAGATCCGCTCGCAACGCCCGAATCTGGTTGACCGCACGATGCAGGTCCGTATTCGCGTCGCGCACCTGCATGGCCAGCTCAAATTGCTTTTTGAGATCCTCGGCACTCACACCCTTGACGCGGGGATCCATGACAATCTCCAGCGGCTGAGTCCGGCTCTGGCCTCCAAC
>JBAVHJ010000352.1:0-2461 GCA_049685715.1 Terriglobia bacterium
AGACCATATCCCACCACAAACTTGTCCGGAATCTCGAAGCCAATGTAGTCGGCGTGAACTTCTTTGATGCGCCTGGACGGCTTGTTCAAGAGCGCGCAAACTTTCAACGAGGCCGGTTTCCGGTTTACAAGATATTCCTGGAGATAACTGAGAGTGAGCCCCGTATCCAGAATGTCTTCGATCAGGATCACATCACGCCCTTCAATCGACGAGTCCAGGTCCTTCGTTATCCGGACCACCCCGGAGCTCTTGGTGCTCGCCCCGTAGCTCGACACGGCGATGAAATCCAGCGACAGCGGAAGCGGGATGTGACGGACCAGATCGGAGAGGAAGATGCAAGCCCCCTTCAAGATCGCAATCAGATGGGGCGTTCGCCCCTGATAATCCGCCGTGATACGCTGCCCTAGTTCCTGAACGCGTTTCTGGATCACCTCATGAGACAACAGCAGTTCCACATTGCTTCGAAAGGACGCCGGCGCAGACATGGGTTTTTCCTCAATATAGCGGAAAACAACGGCCGATCAGTAGCCCGCAATTTACACCATTCGTGCTAGCTTGGCAAGGCAGGCATACAAAATATTTGGTAATCCTCACTTGACCTCCGTTCAAATTAGAGATAGATTTTGGGGCAGATTCGAGGTTGGAGGCAAGTCGATCTTCAGTACCTTTTTACAGACCAAATTCGTGCTCACATTTTCAGGATGGGTTGGGGGTGTAGTGCCCATGGAGGCAACATTCCATGGGGCGAGACCTTTGGGATTCCGTGAAAGAGGGCACGGGGCGCGATCCCCTCTTTGACCGTGAAACCGCAGGAGGCCAGGCGAGCGAGACCCCTCAGTCAACGGGCTCGTCTTCACCACGTCAGCTTTGAAAAACCGCCCCTGCGACATCCTTTCCATCGTTGATTCGTGATGGAGTTCGATGCCTTTATTCTTCGCCTTGAAGAACCGTCTCATGCTTTGATCCATACCCTGGATTCATCCTAACATTCCTAGCGTTGAATACGTCTCAACTTGAAAGAACCAACTTAATAAGGAGGAACAATGCGATTCAGAAATCCTCTCCGCTTATTGGCCTTTCTCTTCGTGGTCATTTTTCTTGCCGTGCCGCCAACCTATGCCCAATCCCAGGGGAGCACGGGCCAGATCGTTGGGATAGTTTCGGACCCGACGGGGGCGGCTATCCCCGGCGCCAAAATTACTATCGCCAACGCGGCGACAGGCTTTGTGCGGGAGCTGCTCACCAATGATGTCGGACAATACAGGGCCCAGCTCTTGCCTCCCGCCAAATATACAGTGACTGTGGAAAAGCAGGGATTCAGCACCGCCAAGGAACCGGATGTGATGGTGACAGTCGGCAGTTCGATTGACTTCAACATCACGCTGCAAGTCGGGGGTCTCAGCCAGGTAGTTGAAGTCTCCGCGGCACAACTTGAAGTCACCCGCTCGGAGGCCGGGTCGACGCTGAACGACGACTACATATCAAACCTTCCCATCAACGGCCGGCGGTTCCATGACTTTGTGACGATCACCCCGACGGTTCAGGTGGAGCCGCAGCGCCAACAGTTGTCTTTTGTCGGGCAACGTGGAATCAACGGAAACGTCAACATCGACGGGGCTGATTATAATGAACCCTTCTTCGGGGGTCTCCGCGGCGGTGAGCGGTCTAATCTTGCCTTCACGATTCCCCAGGAGTCGATTCAGGAATTCCAAGTCGTGGCGCAGGGTTATTCCGCCGAATTTGGCCGGTCCACCGGTGGATTGGTCAATGCCGTCACGAAATCAGGCACCAATGAGCTGCACGGAACCGCCTTCTCCCTCATGCGCCTTAAAGGATTGGGAGCCAATAATGCGTTTGAACAGCGTGCCGTGACGAACCAGTGGCAGGAAGGGGGATCCGCGGGGGGTCCCATCCGAAAGGATAAGACGTTCTTTTTTGGTTCCGTGGAACGACAGGACCAGAGGATACCCCGCCGGGTGGGGTTCACTGCCTTGAACAACGTCGTACGGGATGCCACCAACGCGGAAGCTTTCGATTACTTCAAAACGCTGGAAGGGCCCTATACGGCCACCAACGATGCGACGGCATTTCTGATCAAGGTGGACAACAACTTCGGAATCAAGAATCGGCTCTCGATGCGTTACAACTACTCGAGAAATACAGGATTGAACGCCGTCAACGCCGGGACGCAAATTGATCCCACCACTAACACGGCGCTGACGAATAACGGGACGGAAGGCGATCGAATCCATACCGCCGCAGGACAGTTAACAACCATTTTTTCCTCGAACCTTCTCAATGAACTCCGCATGCAGTATTCCCGCGAAGAACGCCCCCGCGATGCCAATGCCATTGCCACCACAGTAGAAGCCAGTGGGGTCGGGAGTTTTGGAACCGTGAGTTTTCTGCCGACCACGGCCACCGACTACCGGATCCAGCTCTCGAATTCCATCGCCTGGAC
>JBAVHJ010000353.1:0-22509 GCA_049685715.1 Terriglobia bacterium
ACCAAAAATAACCTACACTCCCCCCCACATCCCGCTTCGCGGGATGAGGGGGGGAGATAATGAACATGGGATCGCTGATGTAGGCTGTAGCTGAATCATCCCCCGGCTTCCGCCGGGGGGATTATGGACGACTGGTTACTTAGGTCTTAGGTTGACGCCCGCCGCGGCGGGCGCCTCGCGGGACTACTCTATTTCGCCGCTGCGCGCCTTAAAAAAGGAATCAATTTCGAATTAGAGGATAATCAGCGGCAAAGCATCGAGCCGTATCGAACTCCTGGTGCGCATCACTTTGATCATCCCCAATAAGTGGCTTTAACGACTGATACTCCCATTCCTCCTTCCCCAATGCAGTCTCGTTGTAATACTATGAGGGCGCTCATGCGGTCCATGAAAGCGTGATGAAAACAATTCATTGCCCGTCCATTCCATTAATGATCCTTATTTGAGGGGAACGCCCTTTATGTCTAACACCGTCGGCCTGAGCGTGTTCATTCTTGCGGTGCTCCTCTTTCTGGGCTGGTTTGCGGTTGGAACTCAGCTCAACATCCGAAAAGGGGAGCGGGTATTGCGGTGGCTGCAGGATGGGCTGCGTCTGGCCGGTGAAAGAACAACCTTGCGATGGCTGGGTTCTTCCGCCGTGGAGTTGAAGGTACAAAAACCGAAGAAGCCGTTTCACCAGGTGGAAATCTTCATTGTACTTGAACCACGCGATGTCCCTTTCATTCGATGGTTCTTCCGCGCTCGAGGCCGCCGCGATCTGTTTATTGTCCGGATCGAGTCGAGTGATACGCCGAAGTTCGAGCTTGAGATATTGGACGAAGGGGCATGGTCGACCCGTGACGCCCGCGCCGAGGTGCGGCGCAAGCACTGGGCGTGGTCGAAGGTCGAGACCGGCCCCGGATCAGCGTTGACCGCTTACGCTCAGGGCGTGGGGGCAGCAGAGGCCGCCCCCAGTCTGCTCGGTCTGGCGACACTTCCGGGTTGCTCGGTGGTGCGGCTGGCTGTCCACGAGGCCAGCCCTCATCTGGAAGTGCAGTGGCACCTGGACGGTCTGGAAAAGCTCCCGTCGCAGCAGGTCTTTGAGAAACTATGCCAGATGGCCGAGCTGTTGTAAGAAAACCCCCAAACAGTTTTCCCTCACTTCGACACCAGGGCGGGCGCAGGAATCGCTGCCGCTGGTGAAGCGGTCATCCGACGCCATGCTTTCCAGGCATCCCATGCGATGATGAGCGCGGCGATAAAGAGCAGCGCGGCGACCGCGATCATGGCAATGGCGCCGACGGTGTTGATCGGCTCACGCGCGACATTGGGGTTCGACAGCACACTAGCATACAAGTTGTACGCCGTCACCAAAGTCGCTGCCATCGTGGTGACATACATAAACAACATCGGATACATCGCGTAAGCCGGATTGCGTCCGGTTGAACGCAGCCACAGGGTCACAATCAGCAGGCTGAGGGCCGCCATCAACTGGTTCGATGCCCCGAACAACTGCCACAGGTAGATCCAGGTTCCGCTCAACACCAGCAGCAGGGCCAGCAGCATGGAAACGATCGCAGTGACGTGCGGGTTCTTAAATCCCACCCACCAATCGCCCAGCCACTCTCCAAGCGTGACCCGCATCAGCCGGAAGACGAGCTGCACGACCGTCAGCACGATGACCACAAAGGTCCCGAATCCGAGGGCGGTCCCATAGGCCTGAGGAATCCCGCCAAAGGAAACGAGGTTGAGCAGTTTGCCCACGCCCGAAGCGAAAGCTCCGCCTCCCACGCCGCCCGCTATAGAGACGGCAATGAGCGACAGCATGGCCAGCGCGTTCTCGCTGAACATCGCCCCGCCGCCGACCGGCAGGGCATCGGTCTCATATTCGAGCTGGCGCGCTGTTCCTACCGATCCAATCAGCACATGCCAGCCGGAAATGGCTCCACACGCAATGGTCACAAAAAGCATGGGCCAGAACGGCTGAATGGCCGCCATGGTCTGCCCCGCCGCTTTGGTCATGGGCATCCAGGTGGTAAAGACCTTCGTGGTGAAGGTCACCGCCTGAAGCTTGTCGACGTATCCAAACAGCCCGAGCGCCCCTCCCAGCAGCGCCCCCAGTGCAGAAAGCACAATGGTGAGGGAGGTCACCCAGAAGCCGATGTAGTTCACCGGCTGAGCAAAACGCCAGATTGGCAGCAGCGTCCCCAGGTAGCAGAACCCGAATAGGAACAGACACCAAAACACGAACGACGGGAGCATGCGGATCTCACCGCTGGGGTCCTTGTACTTGGGAGTGACTTTGCCCTGGTCGTCAATCATCATGGCGCCGAGCCGTGGATCCGCGCCGGTGGGATCAACCACCTTGTACATGGCCTGGCCGCCGGTGATCCGGTTGATGGCGTTGTCAAGCCGGTTGACAGCGGAATTGACCGGCCCGACAAAAGCCAAAGCGGTGGCGGGTTTGCCGTTCGCACCTGTCCCTTGCTTGGGCAATGCGCCCCAGGCCCCGATGGCCATCGAGCCCAGCGTAATGACTACAGCGACGAGAGTGACCAGAATGAGGTCCATCTTCCAGCGGTAGAGCATCTGCCCGGCCAGCAGACCCATGATCGCCAGCATCAGGATGCCGAACGGAACGTCGGCGCGGGGATCGAGGATGCCTGCCAGAATGCCCACAAAGGCCCCCGCCAGCAAAAGCAGATAGAAGAAAATGAAGACGAAGAGAATGACACGGGCGCGGGGAGCAATCAGCCGGTGGGCAATGGCCGACAGCGAATTCCCATCGTTGCGCACCGCCACCATGATGGCCGAATAATCGCTGGCCCATCCCAGGAAGGTTACCCCGATTATGAGCCAGAGGATGGAAGGAAACCACCCCCACAAGTTGACGGCCGTGATGACGCCGACGATGGGTCCGGCCGCCGCGATTGACTTGAAGTGATAGCCGTAAAGGACGCCCCGGCTAGTGGGCATGAAATCTACGCCGTCCATGTACATCTTCGCGGGCGTGGCCTTCTTGGCATCGGGCTTGATAATATCGCGATCAATGCGCCGGGCATAAAGGTTGTAGGCGAGATAGATCATAAACCCGCCCAACAACGCAATGATCGCCGCATTCATCGATTTGCCCAGGAGAGGGACGCCCCCGGCCACCACGACCGGTATTGCGATGAGGATCAGAATCGCCGTCCAGATTTTCATCACAAGCCTCCAAATTTTGAGATGGAAAGTTACGTCTCGCAACCCTCGACCGGAGCGGAGGGCCGGGGGGTTGGGAACGTGTGGTTCTTCGAGAAGAGTACCGGTCTGAAATGCAGCCGGCTTGGAATTAATGGCCGAACCGGGCAGCGACATGGCGGCCAATCAGTGGATTGGCGCGATCCAGATCGAAACCGGTTATCCTGTCCTTGCAGTTGACAATGATTGCTGGGTACTTGTGCACCCCGTAGCGAAGTGATTTGAAAAAGCCTTCGATCGAAGCCACATCAATGATTTTGAAAACAACGCGACCCTCAAATGCCCTGGCTGTTCGGATCACCCATTCGGATACATGCTGGTATTGTTCTTTCAAATCCTCGGGTATGGAAGAATCGATCTGCTCCTGATGGACGCTCCGGGTTGCATCGGTTTGCTGCCAGATGAACTCACAATGCCGGCACTGAAGGAAGACGGAAGGAGTATGGAGGAACACCTCAACCCGAATCGGTTTCGGCTCATCCATAAAACCCCCTGTATCCAGCTTTTATCACGAATGAAACTCTGAAGTCAATCGCCTCGAAGAATGGAAAGAGGTCAGGTACCGTGCCGCTTAGCGGGTTCAGAACGTCAGCCGTGAAATCGATTTTAATCCTGAGATACCGTTGAAAGTGAAAGAGAGCGTTCCCGAGTTAACGTCCACAAAAGAAAGGGTGACCGAGCCCACGATCGCATCAACGAGCTGGTTGGGATTATACGGAACGTTAAAGGCGGGACCGGTGGAGGGATTTGACGCGCAGCAGTCAATTCAATATTGTCAATGGTGCGAGATGCCTTTGGCATACGACCAGAGCGGGGGAGGAACCACAATTCTTCCCCATCATGGAGTGACCCTCAGGACAATGGCAAGGGGGCCGGGTCATTCTTTAGGAGGATTTAAAGGAAAGCTGGGTTTACTATTCCCTATGCCAGAGAACGAGCAACCCGACAAGTTGGTGACTGTTCTGGAGTCCGATGATCAAGCCCTCATTCTGGTCGCTAAATCCCTTCTTGATGATGCAGGGATCCCATACTCGACCAACGGTGAGGATCTTCAGTATGCATTCGGTTGGGGAACCTTCGGAGTCGGCCTAAGACCCCTGGTTCAGTTTCAAGTCACCGCAGAGAATGCAAAGGACGCGAGAGCACTTCTGAGTGATCTGCGGACCGAGGGAGAGAAAGCCTGACGCTGCGTTGAGTAGCGCGGCTCGATCGATCCTTCATCGCGCACATCCTCCGCTGTGGTGGACAATGGGTATTGCTCCCCGCACGAAAGCGGAATGTGTGCGGCACCGCGCTAGACCGCTTTCTTCACCCGCATCGATGAGGTCAAGGGGGTTTGGCGGTTCAACGCGGCCGCTTGCAGGATGAGCCGGCGCAGATTTGCATCGCGCAGTTCCCCTACCCCCTTCAGTTTCACATGCCGCAGGTTCTTTCCCGTTCCTTCAAGCAGTCCGGTGGGATCGGTGAGCGACGTTCCGCGCGGAAACCCTAACGTGACGTGATCTTTCCCCACCATGATTAAGCAGACGGGCCCGTGAAAATCGAACATGGGAATGCCCCATGGGTTGATGGCTTCGTGCGATTTGGGAACCGTCTTTTTCAGGAGTCGCCGCAGTCCGTCCGTTACCTGCTTCAACTCCGCATTCCTCCGCTCGACATAGGCATCAATCAATCTGGCGGCGTCCTTGCCGGACGCGGTCCTGGAAGCGGCCGGGGTCTTCTGTGGCTTCTTTGCAGCGCTCGTTTTCTGCTTTGTCGCCATATTCACTCCTTTTCTGTGTCCCTCTCGTCGCAGATCTCCGTTTGGAATTGTGGGCAACCGCCATGGGCGGAAGGAAGCATTCATCCTGTTGTTGGGATGTAGTTGCCCCCCTGCCTCGTCAGATCAAGAGCCCTTGGGTTCGGTCATGCTGAACCAGTTGCCCGAGTTGTCTTTCAGGATAGCTTCCACCCCGTAGAATTCCTCTTTGGGAGGAGAAAGAAACTCAACGCCCTTGGCTTTGAGTTCCTCGTAGGTCTTGCGGCAGTCGCTGGTTTGCAACACTCCTCCGTTGAGCTTGCCCTGCATCAGCAAACCGCGCAGCGTCGCAGCCACCTCGGGTTGCATGTTCGGGCCGTCCACTTTCATCAGAATGATTTGGAGATCAGGCTGGCCCTTCGGGCTCACGGTAAGCCAGCGAAATCCATTGTCCATCGTTCCATCCATCCGAACCTCGAAGCCGAGCTTGTTCACGTAGAAATCGTAGGCGGCGTCCTGGTCCAGGACATACAAAGTTGCGTGCGAAAGTCGTTGAATCATGGAAGTGCTCCTCCGTTTTTTCTGATCTTATCCGAACGGCGAGAGACAATGCTTCTCGATTCTTGCGGTTTTCCAATAAGGCGCGGTTCTACCGCGGTCCCAGGAAGAACCGCTGGTAACATGCGGGAATGTAATAGAGAGGCCAATGAGCGGCAAGCCCGCCGAAGGTGCTACGGGCTTCGCGGCGGAAGGCGGCCGGAGACAATCCGGTCAGCGAGCGAAATCTGGAGCTGAACGACCCCAAGCTTTCATAGCCCACCTCGAGGCAGATGTCGGTGACGCTCTGATTCTCGGCCAGGAGGAGTTTCTTGGCCTCTTCGATCCTCATCCGGGTCACAAACTCGTGCGGGGTCTCCCCAAAGGCGCGCGTGAAAACGCGGTTGAAATGAAAGGGTGAAAGGCAGGCCTGGCCGGCAGCATGTTCGAGCGTGATCCGGTCGCGGAAGCAGGCGCCAAGATAGTCGCGCGCGCGGCTGAGGCGTGCGAACGTGGTCGCATCGAAGAGCCGAATGTCGCGCCGGACGGCGAGCACGGCGCGACGTGATTGGTTTCTCATGCCTGGCGAATATAACACGAGGCTGGTTGATGTCAACCCGTGGGCCTGTTTTCGACGGATTCAGTTCGAGGGATTCCCCGAGGGGAACTGCGCGCCTCCCACAGACAGGGTTATTGCGGGCGAAATTTTCGTGGACAGTTCCACGGATCAGACAGAACACGTTGGCCCGACGCCGCAGACAGGTCTTCAGCAGCACCTTTCGCTCAATCGGCTCTCTGCGCAAAGAGAGGGAGCTAAGTGCAAGATGTGAAAAAGTGACTCCTCTGACGGGCTGTTGATCAAGCTCCGGAGGCGATGTGAGCCGTGATTGGATCAGCACTGCTGAGACACACCTCACGGCCATGCACCACGCACGTGTCCACCGGCTCGTGAGGATCCCGCCGCACCGACTTCAAATTCATCAGCGCTCCCGTAGCCAAGGCCTTTCCTAAGACCGGCTCCAACTCCGGATCGCGTACGCTCGAGCAGGAATAGATGGCCACGAAGGTGAGGATACGGGCGTTGAAGATGTCGCGCTCACGGGTGATCTTTGCCATGACACCCTGGCCTAACCCGGTGGTGCCCATAGCGAATGTGATGGGGAGAACCATCCGGCCGCCCTCGCGCAGCCGCTCGAGCCAGGGCGGATGCGGGTGTGTTACTCCGGCATTGATCAACATGGCATCGCACGGGCCCGGATCGAGGGCGGCGCCATCTCCGGAGTGCACCGTCACGTTAGAATAGCTGGCGAGGTTATCTTGTGCCCGGGAGGCCAGCCCGGCGTCCACCTCGATTGCCACCACGCTGCCGTCCGCTCCCACCGCTTCGGCCATGATGGCCGTGTAATAACCGACCCCACAGCCGAGGTGAAAGACGCGATCTCCCGGCTTGAGATCGAGCGCATTGATCCAGTGCGCCAGCGAGCCCGGTTGACCGTTGCTCAGATTTCGAGACGCGTCGAGCGCGATCAGAACATTGTGATAAAGATGGCGCGGGTCATCGACGGTGGTATAGGTCGTCCCGCCTCGCGCCAGGTCGGGGTATACAATCTGCCAGGGCCCCGGACCGAGGAATTTTTCACGCGGCACCCTCGCAAAAGCTTCGACCAGCGCGGGGGAGGTAACGTTGGCCGCGAACCGGATTTCATCGGCGTAGAACCGCCGACAATCGTCTAGAGTCATAGGCGACGGAGTATATCATGAGCGTAGGAAACTCGAGTAAGCAGGGTTTTGTGTCAATGGGGACTTAAGCGGGCCCAATCAGACTTATTGGCTCCTTGAAAGGTCAGCCCTTTGATGGTGTAAGAACGCGAGCAAGAGGGTCATTAGCAGTGAGAATAGGGGTGGGTTTTCTTTGGACAGTTTGTTTTCAGCAATCGGAACCCAATTCAACAAGTGGCGGTCGAGGAATTCAGTCTCCAGCCGCCACATTTCTCTGCGATTTTCAGGGGTGGGTGAATTTTCGCGTGCGTAACGAACTGCGGAGAGGAACTCAAGTTGCGTGACCAGGTGGTCGGGAGGATTTCGAGTCATATCGGCCTTGAGGCCCAGCACGCTGTAGAAATTCACATTTTCCAGCGCCATGTTTTGCGAGGGTTGAGAGCGGTTATGGCCGGATTCAGACAACGGGACAGGCGGTGCAGGCATTCCGACATCAAAGAGCGAGATGTAACTTGCCTCATAGGCATCATAGTCCGGAAAATTTTGAAACTGCGGGAATGACTTTTCGGGCCCCAGGTTGTCCCATAATCGTTGAAGCCCCTCAGAAATCTTGGGTTGGCTGAACCATTCGAACCGCTCCCGAGAGGGCCGGTCGAAGACAAAGGCAAAGAACCGGTAAAGATCAATTGCATCCCAGTCAGTTACTTCAGGTCTTTGTTGGACTGCTATCATGGTCCTGTATCGCTTCCCAAGAGGCTCAAGTTCACGGATGAGGCGGGCAAAAGTGCAGCGACTGTTCAACATCAAGAGAGTCGGAGCGGGATAGCCGCCGGGTCGGTTTCATCTCAAGAAGATGGGTCGCGCAGGTTCTGATGTTCCGGATCACTCCAGCCAATGCCACACCGAAAAATACTTCCGGCCGTCCCGATCTTTCTGACTTCCGTTCCAGATCGCGAAGGCCAGCGGCGTCCCCGTCTGTAGTTCCGGCAATTCGAAGGACACGGCCCACATGCCGGCACGATAGATACCCTTGGCCGGGAATCCCTGTCCTGTGCGCCGCGTGGTGGAACGCCCCTGGGCTTCCATCAGCATGGGACCCCGTGCCGCATTCCAGTAGTAGATTTTCACCGGAGAATGCACATCGCCCATCTGTAGAGACGGAGAGAGATCGCGGGACATCGTCTGCATCGGAACCATGACCGCTGCCGCATCGAAGAACCGGTCCGTAGCCGCACTCTGTTCCTTCCGATTGCGTTGCTCCGGAGGCGTTGCGGGTGCGGGGGGGAGCTCCGCGCTGTCGTTTGTCGAATCATGCCACGAAAGGAGAATCACCGTCTTCCCCCCGGTGCGAACCACTCGGACTTCTGCGGACGGGATTTCATTTGGCGCCGGCGGATCGGTGTCATAGAGCGGCGGGGTGCGGTTCATCGAGATGCGTTGGACGGAAGTACTGGCCCACTCGCGCGCCTCCGGATTGAGCAGGGTTTCAGGAGGAGAGCCCAGCGAGACGGGGCGAAGATTCAAGCTCGGCTGCCCCATCCGGGGACCGAGCTTCTGCTGACCGCGCGTCTGGCCCGCCAGGATCAACAAGACGAATACAAGTGGGACGATCCAGGCACGGTGCCTTTCTACCCACCTGGTTGTTGCGTCGCTACAGCCTAAGTACCGAATCTCACCCATGGAAAGACCCTCAAGAAGAAGATTTCAGGATCGAATTTTCACAAGCTCCGGCTTGATGCGGTAGCGGGCGGCGGCATCGCGGCCGACCAACAATTGCAGTAGTTCACTTCGGCCGCCCTGCTGGGCCTCGACCAGTTCCTTCTCCAGCCGCTCGATGACCTCTTTGACCTCCGCCCCAAAGAGGGTGATGAGGTAATCCAACGGCAGCCGCGGGTCCTCCAGGATGCTCTTTCCATAGGAAGACCGCTTCGGCGGATTGAAGGGAGGAACATAGAACACGTTGGGCTGGGTGCCCCGATCCGGATAAAGGGGTAAGGCGGCCCGGTAGAAATAAACCAGTTTGTGCACGGGGGACTCCGGATCATCGAGCAGTCCCACGAACCGCAAGCGGCCCGGGCACTGTGCAGCACAGGCGTTTACTTCTCCCTTTTCCAGGCGCGGGTAGCAAAAAATACACTTCTCTGATTTTCCCGTGATCTCATTGAAGTAGATCTTCTTGTACGGGCAGGCGGCGATGCAGTAGCGATATCCCTGGCAGCGCTCCTGGTCGATGAGCACAATGCCATCTTCCTCGCGCTTGTAAATGGCTTGGCGCGGGCACGCGGCCAGGCAGGCGGGATAGGTGCAATGGTTGCACAGTCGGGGAAGATAAAAGTAGTAATTCTCTTCCCCGTTCATTCCCCCGACATCTTCATCCCAGTTCGGTCCGGATTTCGGATCGGGGGTCGGCATAACGGGCTTCTTCTTGCCCTCAAAGAGGCGCTGCTCGTAATTGTATTCGAAGGGCGGACCGTAGTCGTCCAGTGCAGGCAGGGGGCTGGGGTTCAACTGCCCGTCCTTCCAGCCACCTCCAATGCGATCCCATTGGCGAGGGTAGCCGATGCCGGGCCGGGTTTCCACATTGTTCCAGTACATGTGCTGGGTCCCGTCGCGATCCGTCCACAGCTTCTTGCAAGCAATGGTGCAGGTCTGGCATCCCAGGCATTTGTTCAGATCCATGACCATTGCGTATTGATGTTTTGACATGGGCATTCCTCCGGGCGCCGGGGTTCAAGGATTCGTCCCGCTGCGGCGGGAACGGAATCGTGGAGCCTTACCCCAGAATCCCGCCTTTCGCTTTTTCCACTTCTACTTTGATGTCGCGGTTGTTTCCTGTCGGCCCCCAGTAATTCAATCTGAAATTGACATGACCATACTTGCCGATGAGCTGGGTGGGCTTGATCTTGATATAGCTCAGCGATTGCCATCCGCCCTGCTGGAAGCCCAGGTATTTTTCCCAGCCGTGATACATCGTGACCCGCCCCGGCTTTTCGCCGGGCAGGATCTGCAGTCGGCAGACACACTGGCCGATGTCGTTGTGGATACGGACCCAATCGTTGTCCTCGAGGCCCCGTTTCCGGGCATCGTCGGGATGCATGTATACGATGGGAAGCCCCCGCTGCAAACGGAGCATGGCGCGGTGGTCCCGCCACGTGGAATGGATCGACCACCGTCCATGCGGGGTATTCCAAAAGAGCGGATACTTCTCCTGGACCGGCTCCTTGTGCACGGGCAGCTCTTCCCCAAAATCGATGAACCACGGATGGTCGATATAAAACTGCTGCCGGCCCGTCAGCGTCCGCCACGGTTTCTTTTTCTGCACCTGGTGTTTAAACGGCGTGTAGGCGATGCCCTGCTCGATGTCGCTGTTCCATGACTCCTCATCGGTTGCCACGAAGCGCTGCGGGTGCTCTTGCAGGGTCTGGTAGGTCATTCCCTGGGTTTCTTTGGCATGGGAGAGGATGAAGTTCGCCGCCTGCTCATCAGTCATGAGGCTCCCCTTGCCAGTCCAGTCTTCCGCTAGGCGCGTAAAGTCGCGGTCCCACTTGAAGGCGTCATCATGAAACGGCTTCAGGCTCTTCTTGCGCGCGACGTCAGAGATCTTCTCCGCCAGGGCCTTGAAGATGTCCCAGTCGGTCTTGCTCTCAAACAGCGGATCGAGGGCCTTTCCGAAAGGATGAACGTAGCTGTGACAATCGGTGGTGTTGATGTCGACCTTTTCGTAATAGCTGGCCGCAGGCAACACCACGTCGGAGTAAAGTGCAGTGGTGTCCATGCGGTAATTGATATCCACAATGAGATCCAGGTCCCGCCACAGCGAGCTTTCCAGGATTTCGTTCCCCTTGGCCTGGTTCAAATAATTGGCGCGCCAGACGATAAAAGACCGCGGTTTTCGACCGTCCTTCGGCCACAGCGGCATCCACCCGTTTTTCACCGATTCATTGATGTACCACTCGATGGGCTTGCCGTTGTGCAGGTGGGGGTCCTTACTGGAGGAATGCGCATAGCTCCACAACGTCGTGTTCTGGAAACGTTGTTTCTTGCGGGTCTCCGGGAACGCCAATTCGAAGAACCCATGCTCCGGCCAGACGCGTTCCTGCCCCACATAGTGGTTGAAACCGCCGCCGTTCTTTCCCACATTTCCGGTGAGCGCCACCAGCAGGATGAAGGCCCGGTTGATGAGGTCATTGTGGTACCAGTGGTTGGTCCCCGCGCCGTGAATAATCATGGCCGGTTTCCGGGTTCCCATTTCGCGGGCGAAGGATCGAATCTCGTGGGCGGGGAGGCCAGTGAGAGCAGCCACCTTGTCCAAGGGATAGTCTTGCAGGATGGCATGCAGCCGTTCGAAGACGGTCGTTACTTCAACGGTTCGCCCGTCGGCCAGCCTGACGTTGTAAGTTCCGGTGAGGGCTGGTTCCACGTCATTGAGTCGGATTGTCTTCTCCTTTGCGCCCATCGAACCGGGAGCGGCTGCCGGCCCCTGTTGTTTGCTGTCCCAGAAATAAAAGACATCGTCTGCACCGCCTTTCTTCAGATCCGATTCACGAAGAAACCGCTTCGATTCCTTCACGACCAACAGCGGCAGGTCCGTCTGTTCACGGACATAGGGTGCATCGAATAAGTTCTCTTCGATTAGAATCCGGGCCACTCCCAGCGCGAGCGCCGCGTCGGTGCCCGGGTTGATACGGAAGTGGAGATCCGCATGGATGCAGCTGGAATTATAGTCCGGGGAAACCGCCACGATCTTGGCGCCCTGGTATCGCGCCTCGAATGCAAAGTGCGCGTCGGGAATGCGGGTTTGAGAGATGTTGGATCCCCACAGGACGATGTATTTGGAATTGAACCAGTCGGCGCACTCGCAGGCTTCGGTTTGGACGCCCCAGGTGAGGGGTTCACCGGGCGGAAGGTCACAGTACCAGTCATAAAAGCTGCAGAAGACGCCGCCCAGGTAGTGCGCCAGCCGGGAGCCGGCGCAGAAACTGACCGGGCTCATGGCCGGGATGACGCTGAAAAAAGTATTTGTGTCAGGCCCGTAGTTGTAAACATTGTCGAGCAGTTTCTCCGCAACCAGGGTCAGGGCTTCGTCCCAACTGGCACGCCGCCACTTTCCTTCGCCGCGTGCTCCCGTGCGGATGAGCGGATAGCGCAGCCGCTGCGGGCTGTAGACGTACTCAACGAAGCATCCGCCCTTCTGACACCCGCGCGGGTTGTAGTCGGGAAGATCTTCGCTGATTCGGGGATAATCCGCGGCCTGTTCCTCACGAACCATCACCCCGTTCCGAACATAAACCTTCCATGAGCAGGAGCCCGTGCAGTTTGCCGAATGGGTGGACCGGACCACCTTGTCCCACGTCCATTGCTTGCGATAAAAATCCTCCCAGCCGCGATACGGATAGCTGCGGAGAGGATCGAACTCCCCGGTCAAGGAGCTGAGCTTCGGTGGTTCACTGCGGCGGCAGCCGGGAAGCCACAGCGCCGCCGTTCCCAGTGCCGCTGCGCGGACGAAATCACGCCGCGACCATTGGGACTCTCCTCCGGGTTTGCGCTCGTCACTCATGGTAAGCCTCCTGGAGTCCTGGATTGCTCTTTGGACTGAGCGGGATTATCCGCTGGACCTCGCCCCCAGCTCCGAACAAATGCGAGCAGATCGCTTATCTCGGCATCCCCCAGACCTGCACTGCCCGGCTTTTGGAAGGAAGGCATGGCCGTGGACTGCCGGCCATTGCGGATCGTTGTCACGATGAAATGATCGGAAGCCGCTTGTTGAAAAGTAGGGTTCGCGAGTTCCGGGGCCACGCCGCCGCGTCCAGTAACGCCGTGGCAACCCGCACAATTTCTCGTGAAGAGGATGGCGCCTCGATCGGCATCTCCTCGTGGAACGGGTTGGGTGCCCGCGGCATCGGGTGCCGTTTTGTGATCGGTTCCCGCCTGCAAATAGTCCACCAAGGCGAGGATTTCCGCCGGCTGTAAACCACCGGCCTGTCCCCCCCACGCCGGCATTTGTGTGCCGGGTCTGCCCGATCCGATGTTGGTTTGGAAATACTCCGGGGTTGCTGTGGCCAGCAGCGAAGGGCCACGGATTGCTGGAATGAATCGCTTGAAGATCTTGTCCCATCGGCCATAGGTCCCTTCACCATGACAAGCAAAACAGAACTGCCGATAAGCCTCTTCGCCGGTGAGAGGCGGCGGATGCAGGGCACGGTACTGCTGGTCAATCTTGTCCGGCGCCTGGTAGCTCTGGGGAATATCCCGCGGCCATTGGGCCAGCATGAATGCGGTCAGTGCCTTCGCCTCGCGCGGGGTGACGGTGGGATTGCGCATCTGACTGCCCGTCACGACCTCGCCTGGATCCCGGAAGTGGGCTTCGTGCCAGCGCACCGTGGTGTGGGGCGGCTTCAGGTTCACCATGGTGAGTTGGTGTTTTGTCTTGGCGCCTTCACTTTCCAACGATGGCCCCAGGGTTCCCCCTCGCCCGCCCAGCTTGTGGCATGACCCGCAGCTCTTGGTTCTGAAAAGCTCCAGGCCCTCCCGAAGCAAGGCCACCTGATCCCGCGGAAGGCGCTCGATATCGTGGCAAGCGTAGCAGGAGGATTGGGTCATCTCCGCAGACAACAGCGGATAATCCCAAAACGCGTCCTCCGCTTTAGCGTCATGAAAATTGGTGGCTGCTCCCTGGCCATGATGGCAAATGGTGCATCCGAACCGGTCCACCGGATGGTTTTTCAGAATGTCTCCTGGATGGACCGCATGCGGGAGAGGGACGTCCGCCATGCGTGGGTCGTCAATCCCGTTGTGACAGGACACACAACGGTCCACCATGTTTAATTTCGGAATGCTCACTTGCTTTAGTTCGATTCGATAGTTCTTCAGCAATTCCCGGCCCTGCGGGTCGACTGCCTTGGATTGGAGATAAGTGCGGTACTGTCTTTGCATGCGTTGCCATTCGGCCATATAGTTTTCACGGATGGCCGCAAGCACCAGGTAGACGATGGTTACGACGCTGGCTCCGAGCAGCACCCAGCGAAAGAGTTTCGATTGATTGTTCATGGATACTCCACTGTCGTCGAGGGCATTTCAGTCTCAACCATCAGGTTCAATTTCAGTGCACCGGCCACTGGGATGGCCACCAGTAGAACAACCAGTTCGGCCCGCGGTGGACAGTGGCAAAATACGTCAGGACGACGAAGCCGATGAGGAAACAGGTGAACAGCGCCACCGCTGCAAGCCGAACCGAGTTCTTTCTTCTTAAAACAATCACCGACCAGAGCGCGTAGAGGAAGACGAGGATGGATCCCGGATTAATAAAGATGATCCAGAGTTGATTGATACTGGGAAACCAGTTACGCAGCCATCCCAGGTTGATGGTGAACACCAGCATTCCGACTGCGGTGATCAAGCCGAAGAAAAACGACTGGGCTGCGACGACCCGCTCGCCTTCCGTGCCAAACCAAACCCCCTCGCCCCCGGGGCGCCTGTCGAGGAAGGGGATCAAGGCCAAACCGACGAGGGCAATCAGCGGTATTCCCAAACCTCCCATAAAAGCCGAATAGGACACCAGTTCCTGGATACCCAGGAAATACCAGGGCGCCTTGGCTGGATTTTCGGGGATGGCAGGGTTGGCGATCTCCTTGAGCGGCGCGTCAAAGTAATACGACAGGATCAAGCTGACCGCAACCGTGACCATCAAGACCGCCAGTTCGGCCCACATCAAGTGGGGCCAGCTCATCTGTGTATTTTCCGGCCCCCGATTGACGGTTGCCCGTTTCCCTTTCACCAGCGCCATCAGGCCATAGGTCTTGCTGGCCAGGGGTTCAAAGACTCGATGCCGGGCGCCGCCCCATTCCGCCATTCCTCCCATCGGATCTTCGGGCCTCGCCAAACCGCCGTCCTTGCGAATCCGCCAAAAATGGATGCTCACGAACATCACCAGCACGACCGGCAGAATGAATACGTGAAGGACATAGAACCGGATGAGTGCATCTTCTCCCACGTAATTGGCGCCCAGCAGCAACCGCTTCTGGAATCCACCTGGATCAAACCATGCCGTGATCCCCAGGGCATCGGTCAGCTCGCGGGGAGAATTGGCGATATTGGAACCGATCGTGACGGCCCAATAGGCGAGCTGGTCCCAAGGCAACAGGTAGCCGGTGAAGCTCAACGCCAGCGTCACCACCAGCAGACCCAGGCCGATTAGCCAGTTAAACTCCCGCGGTTTCTTGTAGCTGGCCGTAAAGAAAACGCGCGCCATGTGCAGAAACACCGCGGCTACCATGACATGGGCGCTCCAACGATGGATGTTACGGATGAATCGTCCGGTGAAGACCACAAAATGAATATCTTTGATGGATTGATAAGCGAGGTCAGTGGAAGGTTTGTAGTACACCATCAGGAGGACGCCGGTGATGCACAGAATCACAAAACTGGCCATGGAGATCAAGCCCAACCCCAGGGTCAAGGTGGGGCTGAGCGTACGCACATGAACCCGCACGCTGTGGATGTGGAGGAACAGGTTATGAAAGGTGGCCTGCGATTCTTCGCGCTCCGACTCCGGAATTCTCCCCAGCCGGAGCCAGGCGTCTTTCAGTGTCCGTGGCAGTGATCGCAGGTTGTCGAGGAATTCACGAGAGGCAGCTTCGGCCATCGTCGGCTCCTAAACGCGGAATCGGGTCCCTTCAGGAACTTCGTTGTCAGCAAACACCACCAGTTGTCCATCGGCGGCGCGGCCCACCTCGAGCCGAGCCAACGCCCGAGGCGCAGGCCCGCCTACGACTCTTCCACGCGCAGTGAAACGCGATCCGTGGCACGGACACGCAAATCCTTCGGTGTTCCGTGAAACCGAACATCCCAGGTGGGTGCATACGGCGGAAATGGCATACAGCCCTTCGGCATCCCGGAAAACAAAGACATTCTCTTTTTCGAGGCGTGTCTCACTGCCCACCGGGAATCCCTCGGGAAGGCCAATCTTGTAACGCCGGATGGGGCCGGGCAGAATCGCCGGGTTCGGCAGCCTCAGCATCCCGGCCAGCGCCACCCCCAGGGCGCCAAAGAAACTGGCAAGCGATGCCAGGCTCAAAAAACTCCGCCGGTTTAGCGGGGGCGGATCGAGCCGGGAGGGGGAAGGTTTGGATTGAGACATGGTTTCCACTCCTTTGCGAATTCAAATCGTTCCATGGTGATGGCCGTGGTGGGACACCGCTGGGCGCAAAGGGCACAACGGATGCAACGCTCTTCATCCTTGATAATGGCAGAAGAATCCGCGGCAGGTTCGTCCCCCCACTGGCACCGGATCGCGGCGTCCAAATCAGGTGAAGGCTCGAGACGGTCCAGCGAAACGATTTTCAGACATACCGTGGGGCACACATCAACGCATCCGCCGCACAGGATGCATCGCTCTCCGTCAAAGATGGTATTGACTCCGCAGTCCAGGCAGCGGCCCGCCTCTTCGAGCGCCTGGGCCTCGGTGTAGCCCAGTTCCACCTGAGCCTTGGGATCGCGCAGCCGCTCACGGGGATCCCTCGTCGGAATGTCCAGCCGCTTGCGTTTCTCGTAGTATTTTTCCCGCCGGTAATGCTCCAGCGGATAATGGAACTGAACTTCCTGGGGGGAGAGCTCGCACTGGCGCAACAGATGGTAAACCGACCGGGCCACTTGCTTTCCACTGGCAATGGCATGAATCATCAAGCGCGGGCCATAGGCGATGTCTCCTGCAACGAAAACACGCGGGTCCGAGGTGGATCCGGTCAGGGGATCTATCAAGATTTGTTGTGGCGACCGCATCTCGATGCCATTGCGTTCAGGATTCAGAAAGCGGAGATCCGCGGATTGGCCCACCGAAAGCAGCACGGTGTCTCCCTCAATGACCTTTTCCACGGATTCATCAAATTTCGGGGCGAATCGTCGGTTCTCGTCATACACCGACAGACATCGCTTGAACCGCACTCCGCGGACGAACTTTTGACCGTTCAACTCTTCATACAGAATTTCCTTGGGTCCCCAGCTGTTCTGGCGCACGATGCCTTCTTCCGCGCCTTCAACAATCTCCACCGTATCGGCGGGCATCTCTTCCAGGGATTCGAGACTGGCCAGAATCACCTCTTTGACATTGGCCATGCGCATGGCCGTTCGTGAGACGTCGTATTCCTCCTGGCGCAGCACCGTGCGGGCGACGTCGTAGGCCACGTTCCCACCGCCAATAACAATGACTCGTCGGCCCAGGTCCACGGGTTTTCCGAGCGCCACGTCGCGAAGAAAATCCACGCCTCCCCTCACACCAATGGCGTCGGCGCCAGGAATCGGAAGGGGGCGGGAGCGCTTGGCGCCACAGGCAATGATGACGGCCGCAAAGTCCCGTTTCAAATCCTCAAAGAGCACATCTTTTCCAACTTCCGTGTTACAGCGAATCTCGACGCCCAGGGCCTCGATCACGGCCACTTCGGCACGGATCAAATCCGCGGGAAGACGGTAGCCGGGAACCCCCGTGAAGAGCATGCCGGCCGGCAACGGTTCCATCTCGAAAACAGTAGGCTGGAAACCCATCAAGGCAAGATCATGACCGGCTGCCAATCCGGCAGGCCCTGAGCCGATAATGGCAATGTGTTCGCCACTGGGTTTTGGAAAGTCGGATTGGGAGAGGAAGGTCAGGAGGTGACGCAGTTCGTCCTGGTCGTCACAGGCACGCTCCCCCGTCTTCTCCCGGAGGACTCGAAACTGATGTGCCGGAGGGCCGGGGCTCGATTCCACTCCAAATCGTTCGCAAGCGAATCGCTTTAAGGCTCGAATGGAAATGGATTGATCAATATGGCCGCGACGGCAGGCCAATTCGCACGGGGCCCCGCATATCTGACCGCAGATGGAGGCCAGGGGGTTTGGGCCGCGGGCAATCAGGTAGGCCTTCTCGTAATCCCCTTCGGCGATGGCGCGGACATAGCCGCGTGCATCGGTGTGGACCGGACATGCATATTGGCAATTAATCTGCTCCCGCCAGTAACTTTCGTCGGGGAGTCGAACGGTGTAGGTGGGAGGGTTCACGGTGGTCATTCCCGGGCTTTATCAGAGCAGAGTAAAAAGGGTGAATGAAGGCCCGAATCACGAATAATAGAGTACATTGTCCATTATTAGGACAAAAAAACGAGCCTACCGGGTTTGGGATTTTTCGAGTGCGATCCGGCCCAGATCGGCGAGGGTGTTTTCCTGGAGCATGCATTCGAACCGGGATCGAAGTTCCTTCCACGTATCATGGAGCGGACAGGCGTTGGCATCATTACATTCTTCCAGGCCCAGGATGCACTTCCCCGGCGCAAATCCCGTATCAGTGCTTTCCACAATATCATGCAGTAGTATCTGGTCAGCAGGATGGGCCAGTTCATATCCCCCGCGGACACCCTTGAACGAGCGGACTAATTTCCTGCGGGTGAGGTTGTGAAGAATTTTCCAGAGAAACGCCATGGGGATCTTTTCGGCTTGTGAGATTTCCCGGGCCCCGGAGAGCTTTCCCGCAGGTTGGAGGGCAAGGTAAGTCATTGCCCGAATACCATACTCGGCTGCACTCGAGAACAGCATACAAGTAGACTATTTTCTCCATTATTGGTTCGCTGTCAAGCGATTTGATAGCGTCGAGGCCCAAACCCTTGCGGGCTCCTCCACTCATGGGTCAAAGAGATGAAAACTTAGTAACCCTGGCCATTCCGACAGGGTCAAGTTTTCAGGACTAATTCCGGCTTGGACGATGGGCGCGCATTTCTGCGTGGTTGCGGCGCCCGCGAGCCGGTCAGCGGCTAAGGCCTCAAATTCATTGGTTTCATCCCCGTTCGGGGGCCATCCTGAAAATGGTTGACAGCAGTTTCAGGAACGGCTATATTCAACCATATGGTTGAATATAAATCCACGACTTTAGATCATGTCTTCTCGGCCGTGGCCGATCCGACGCGGCGCGCCATCCTGAAGAATCTCAAGCAGGGCCCCGCCACGGTCACCGAGATCGCCCGGGTTTTCCCCGTGTCCCTGAACGCCGTCTCGAAACACATCAGGGTGCTGGAACGGGCGGGCCTCGTGAGGCGCGAGATTCAAGGCCGGCAGCACCATTGCCGGCTGGTCGCAAGACCCCTGCGGCAAGCCACCGCCTGGCTGGATCATTACCGGAAGTTTTGGGAAATCCGGTTGGATGCTTTGGAGCAACACCTGGCGGCAAGTACGAAGCAGCGATATCACTGATCGAGGAGGTCAGCATGATTAAGGAATCTCGTGAAGCGGCGCTCCGACTTGTGGTCCGGAGGCTCATTCGCGCCACGCGTGAAGAGGTTTTTGACGCGTGGACCGACCCGCAAAGCGTTTCGCAGTGGAAGAAGGCAAGATTCCACTTCCGAACAAGGGCGCCTCGGTATAAAATTAGAGCTCTTCCGACGATCCGTTGGGTTTCAATTCGAAATTGAGATCCAAAACTGAACAGGGAAGACATTGCTTTCTTTGTGTGAAACGGGAAGCCCCTCTGACCGGCAAAGATTTCAAGAAGGGCGATGCCCGCAGTGGCTTGTTTGCAAAAAGGAGATCTCAAAATGCTCCACTCTCTTGTCCGCAGGATGGCTTGCATTTCCAGTTGGGTTGTTCTGGTTGCTCTTCAGGCGTGCAGCGCGTCGGGGGCCACGATGAAGGTTCCCAATCCGGCCGTGGACGACCCTCTAACCCCCAAAACGGGTCAACAGACCGTCGTCCTTGCGGGGGGCTGTTTCTGGGGTATCCAGGCGGTGTTCGAACACGTCAAGGGGGTGAGCAGTGCGACATCAGGGTACTCCGGCGGCAAGGTTAAGAATCCGGATTATGAGGCCGTGAGTACGGGGGAAACGGGACATGCCGAATCCGTGGAAATCGTTTACGACCCGTCCCAGGTTTCGCTCGGCCAGCTGCTCAGGGTATTTTTCTCGGTGGCGCATGATCCCACGGAGCTCAATCGCCAGGGGCCGGACACCGGCACGCAGTACCGCTCTGCCATTTTTTACGCCGATGAGGGCCAGCGTCGCATCGCTCAAGCCTATATCGATCAGCTCAATCAAGGGAAAGTTTACCCGCGGCCGATCGTCACCCAGGTGGTTGCGCTGAGCGGTTTCTATCCCGCCGAGGACTACCATCAGGATTACGCCGTCAAACATCCTCACAATCCTTATATCGTATTCAACGATCTTCCGAAGGTGGAGCATCTTCGGCAGCAGCTTCCCGATTTGTATCGGAGCCGGTGAGGAAACAAGGCCGGATGAGGCCTGAGCTCTATGATAAACGACTTCCGAAGTCGACGGGACTTCGGAAGTCGCTCCATACAACAATCAGTACTAACTCCATTCTTCTTCAGAACTCAATGTGAATCACAGGAGGTGCTTATGAGAAATTTTCTTTGCACTCTCGCGCTTCTCGCTCTGGGATTGCTCTTGATCGCTGCGGGGTCAGAACCGGAGGAGGCGCCGGCCGCATTCGATAATGCCAGCAACGGTGTCGTCGATACCGCGACGCATCAGGTTGACCTGGGAATTTTTGATGGGGTCGAAGTGATCTCCGATGGCCTCGGCCCGATTTACAACGCCCAGTCCTGCCGGGAATGCCACCAGAGCCCGCAGTCCGGAGGTCTCAGCCAGGTCACGGAGTTGCGTGTGGGTCATCGCGACCCCAAGGGAAACTTCGTCAATCCCAGTATTCCGATTGCGGGGGGCGCTGTGGTGATTTCGGGCCGTTCCCTCATTAACGACCGCGCCATCTGTCCGAACGGATCCTTTCCGGATCAGGAGATCCAGGAACGTGTGCCGGAAACGGAAAATATTCGAACGCTCCGGACTTCATTGAATCTCCTGGGAGACGGGTTCGTGGAGGCGGTGCCGGACCAGACCTTGACTGAGATCGCGTCTCGACAGTGCCGCGACACACACGGCAGGATCTGCGGCAAGGCGATTTCCGTTCCCGTGCTGGAGGCCCCGGGGAAGTATGGAATTGGAAGGTTCGGCTGGAAGGCCCAGCACGCCAGCCTGCTCTCCTTTTCCGCCGATGCGTATCTCAACGAAATGGGGATCACCAGCCGCCTTCAGCCTGATGAAGTCACGAGCGTCTGCGACACCGTGAAGGACCCTGAAGACAAGACGGGGGATGACGGGCTGGCGGATATCGACCATTTTGCGCGCTTCATGCGCGCCACGAAAGCCCCACCGAGAGATTCAAAACTCGCCCAAACCGACGACGCGAAGAAGGGGTCAGAACTCTTTGATTCAGTTGGCTGCGCGCGGTGCCACGTCCGCACCATGCAAACGGCGCCGGCGGGAACGCAGATTAACGGGGGGGCTTTCACAGTCCCGATCGCCTTAGGCGCCAAGACGTTCCATCCTTTTGGTGATTTCCTGTTGCATGACGTGGGGACCGGGGACGGCATCGCGATCCCCGTCGAAGAACACTACGGCAAGTTGTACCGGGAGATGCAGCCGAAGTACGAATTGACTGCGAACCGGATGCGCACGCCCCCGCTGTGGGGCGTCCGCACCCGCAGCCGGCTGATGCATGACGGCACGTCGCTCACGTTCACCGACGCCATCTTACGGCACCGGGGAGAGGCGTCCCGGGAGCGAATCAAGTTCATCGCCTTGAAAGATCGCTCGAAACAACAGCTCCTGACGTTCCTGCGGTCACTGTGAGGGCGTTTGTCTTTGCCCTTTTGGTTCTGGATGGACTTCACATAATTTGAGGAAAATGAATTTGTCCCAGGCCCCAACGATGTAGGAGCTCATTAAAGAGGAGATGTTCCCGCTGGTCGTGGCATGGAGGATGGCGATCTCGTTCGCTAGGGCCGAATATAAGGAAAGCCTTCGCCTCTTGGATCGTCGACGTAGATCAAATGCATAAGTAGTGCAAATCGACTAATGTGCTCGTGTATTGACGGAGAGCCTCAGTGGGAATAAAGCTAACTTAAAGGCTTAATAACTGGGGAAGTCTAATCCTCCTCCCAGGGCTCAAGGCGATCCTCTGATTTGCCTTGGCGTCTCCGTTCTATGGCTCTCTTAAAAGCTTTAACTGCGTCCTGCTGTCTTTCAGGCAGGCTTTGAGCAGAGACGTTTTCCACATTCTTTGTCAAATCACCAAGATCAGCAAACGTCTCCACTTCCTTTAGGCGTATGGCCCAACGCTGTTTAGCAACGTAGTCCCCAAAGCCTTGAGACCGAATGCGGCCCAGAAATCCCTCTAGAAAACAAAGCAGCCCATCCTCGGTTTCAATCAACTCTTTCACCCATTGCTTAACCTCTTGTTCGCCAGCCCATTCACGCCATCTATAG
>JBAVHJ010000354.1:0-17942 GCA_049685715.1 Terriglobia bacterium
CGGCCCCCAATACAACTTTCGATCGCGCACAACAGGGCCTTCGGGCGCTGGGGGCGCAGTTCGATGCCCGCAACCTGATGATTGCGATGCGGGAGCTTTTCAATTCGTTGCGCCCCATCAAGGGCAGAAAGTCCCTGATCGTATTTTCTGGAGGGCTCACCCTCTCGGCGGACAATCAAGTGGATTTGATCGCAGCCATCGATGCCGCCAACAAGGCCAACGTAACGGTGTACACCATCGATGCGAAGGGTCTGACTGTTGACATTCCCAATCCCAATCTGTCAAACCCGCGACGCATGAGCTTCAACAGTTCGCCAAAGAGCTCACTCGGCTCCTTCGTGAATGCCTTCCAGGGGTCCCCCCGGGGTGGAGGAGGAGGAACACCCGGAGGAGGGGGGAGGCCGGGAGGCGGAGGGACTCCAGGAGGGAATCCCGGCGGCGCTCCGGGAGGCAATCCCGGCGGTTTCCCGGGAGGTAATCCGGGTGGAAATTCCCGGGGAAACACAGGGGGGTTCCCTGGCAACAATGATCCCTTCGATCCAAACAACAATAACCCCTTCGGAAATCGGAATCCGCTGGACCGGCGACTGGACCAGATGACATTGAGCGATCTTAAGGACGTGTTGCTAAGCATGGCCACGGAGACGGGCGGTTTTTATATCCGGAACTCAAACGACTTCAATCGCGGCCTCGGTGAGATCAAATCGGAAATGAGGAACTACTATTCGTTGGGATACGAATCGAGCAACTCGGTGCACGACGGAAAATTCAGGGCGATCAAAGTGGAAGTCCATGATAAAGGCTTTCACGTCAAGTATCGAAAAGGCTATTTTGACAAGAAATCACAGGATGCCCTGGCGGGAACACCCGCCGAAAAACCCTTGAACAAAGCCATCGAAGAGACCTCTCCGGTAACGCAACTCCCTCTTCAACTCACCACGGATTACTTTTATGAAGGACCCGGGCAGGCCCGGACCCCGGTCAGTGTCCAGCTTCCGATTTCGAAGCTGAAAATGAAGAAGGACAAGGGCCTTCGAAGTGATGCGATCGACATCCTGGGCGTCGCCCTTCGCGAGGACGGCTCCAAGGCTGCGCGATTCAGCGATACGTACAGCCTCAAGATGGAGAACGAACAGTGGAAGAACCTGCCTGAAAATGCCAGCGTGAAATTTCCCAACTATTTCAGGCTGCCTCCCGGGAAATACAAGTTGAAGGTGGCAGTCCATGACGAAGGGGATCTGGTGGGCACCGTGGAAGAACCTCTTGAAATCCCGGCCTATGCGGGCGGTCAATTCGCCACCAGCAGCCTCGTCCTGAGCGGAGAAGTACGACCCCTTTCAGGACTTATCAGTAGCCTCGAATCCGAGCTGCTCGATGATAAGAATCCTCTCATCTCCAATGGGATGAAGGTCTATCAATCCGTCGATAAGACGTTTTATACGGGCGGGTCGATGTGCATCTACTTCACGCTTTACAATTTGACAGTAGATTCAAGTCAGAAAAAACCGACGTTGCTGCTGAGCTATTCGATCCTCACCGAGGACAAACTGATCACTCAAATACCGCTGTCAAACATCACTCAGCTTCCGCCCATGGAGAACGGAGCACTTCCCATGGGAATGTGGGTTCCGCTGAAAGACGTCCCCCCGGGCCACTATACGATCCAGGTAACGGTCCGTGACGGCCTGACCAACGTCACCCATTACCTGCGAGACCAGTTCAATGTCGAGGCCTCTCGGGAGAGCGTCGCCAAGAAATAGCCGGATTCCACTGGCAAGACTAGAAACGCCTCCAGCATCAGTCGCGATGGAGGCGTTTTTTTCTGGAAGGGCGAAAGGCGCCCCGCACTCAGACATTAGTCGTCAAGCGAGTCCTTGTGATGGTCCGTGTGAGGGTCCGTAAAGCACCAGGTCGGGCACTTCTGCTTCAGAGGGGATCATTCATCCGTGAGGCGATTTTTCATCCGTTCACTTAACTCGTCAACCCGCCGCGCCAACTCTCGAAGATTCTTCTGAAGCTCTGGAAGCTTCGCAAAAATGGCGGAGGCTTTCAACCATTGATGACTCTCAAACGCCGGGGACCCTGAGATCACCTGGCCTGCGGGAACATCGTGCGGAATTCCAGATTGGGCGGTGACCACGACTCCGTCACCAATGGTGAGGTGGCCCGCAGCGCCCACCTGGCCGGTCAACACAACGTCCCGACCCACCACGGTGCTGCCGGCTAAACCTACCTGAGCACAGAGCAGGGAATTCTCCCCCACCGTTGAGGCATGTCCCACCTGAACCAGGTTGTCGATCTTTGCCCCTTTCTTGACCCGGGTCTCCCCGATGGTCCCGCGATCGATAGTTGAATTCGAACCGATTTCAACGTCGTCTTCAATAATGACGATGCCCGACTGGACCATTTTGTAGTAGCTTCCGTCAGCTTGCTTGGCAAACCCGAAGCCGTCACCTCCGACCACGACCCCGTTTTGCAGGGTGACGTTGCTTCCGAGGCGGCAATATTCACGGATGACCACATTGGAGTGTGCCAGGAAATGTTCTCCGATCCGGACTCCCCGGTAAATCGTCGCCGGCCCCACAAGAACGGCGTCGTCCCCGATCACCACATCCTCGTGAATAACGACGTAGGGACCCAGATGGGCACGCAGTCCGATGCGGGCGGTCGGATCGATGCACGCCGTGGGATGAATTCCGGGGGGATATAGCGGAGCGGTATAAAATAACTCAATCGCTTTGGCAAAAGTCAGATAGGGGTTTTGACTGCGCAGGGTTGCCATGGGCAGAGGAGCAAAATCCTCCGAGACGATAATGGCCGAAGCCCGGGTGGTTTTCGCGGCGGCCACATATTTCGGATTTGAAATGAAGGTCAGATCGCCTGAGCCTGCAGCTTCTATCCCAAGGACACGATGAATTTCGACGTTTCCGTCCCCCTCCAGGCGACAGTTCAGACGTTGGGCAATCTCTTGAAGGCGCATGCAGGAATCTCCAGGGCCAAAGGTCGGAGCGAAACCAAGCAAAGTCTGGCAGGCGGGTTCGATTGCCAGTCAACTTCGGCGTGTGCTAGTATACGCGGGTTTTTTATACCGAACAAATCTCCCATGCAAGAGACACCATCACAGACTCAGCAAAACAAACTTCACATCCTGAAGCATGCCGGAATCATTACGTCGATTACCTTGCTGAGCCGCGTCTTAGGCTACATCCGCGATCAGCGCATCACCTTCTTATTGGGGACCCTGCCCGCCAGCGACGCCTATACCGTGGCCTATCGCATCCCCAACCTGCTCCGCCGTCTCGTCGCGGAGGGGGCCATGACCGCTTCCTTTATTCCCGTGTTTACACACCTCCTAAAAGAGGAAGGACGGGAAAGAGTGTGGGAGTTTGCCAACAAGTTCTTCTGGACCATGGCATTTGTGCTGACGGGTCTGGCAGTGGTGGGGGTTGTCTTTTCTCCGTTTTTCATCGACCTGGTGGCCTCAGGGTTCAGGCATAAGCCGAGTTACGATCTGACGGTCCATTTGAACCGCATCATCTTCCCTTACGTCTTCTTTATCGGCCTGGCGGCGCTGGCCTCTGCCATCCTGAATTCGTTTCATAGCTTTGCCGTCCCCGCAGCCACACCCATTGCCCTGAATATCTGCATCATCACCCTTTCTTTTTTTGCATTTCGATTCCAGGAGCCCGCTATGGCACTGGCCATCGGAGTCGTTCTGGGGGGGGTCATGCAGTTGCTCATCCAGATTCCGCAATTGCGGAAACAAGGGATGACTTTTCATTTTGGGGTTTCTCTGAGCCACCCCTCCATCCGCAAGGTGGCGCGGCTGATGTTCCCGGTGTTCTTCGGAGTGGGGGTGGCCCAATTGGGACTCATCATTGACACCCAATTCGCCTCGTACCTCTTTGCCGGCGCGCAGGCTTCGCTCTATGTGGCGGACCGTGTGATGGAACTGATTCTGGGCGGCTATGCCATCTCCGTAGCGACCGTCATCCTGCCGATGCTCTCTCATCAAGCGGCTGAGAACCAGATTGCAGACATGCGAAGGACGCTCGCGTTTTCGTTGCGCATCGTTTCCTTCATTGCCATCCCCTCGACGGTCGGATTGATCGTCTTGCGACGCCCCATCATCGAAGTCCTCTTCCAGCACGGCAAATTCAATGCGCAATCGACGGCGATCACCGCGCCGCCCCTGATGTACTTTGCGTTTGGGCTCTGCGCGTTTGCCCTGATCAAGGTGGTCGTTCCCGCCTTCTACTCTCTGCACGACACCAAGACCCCCGTCAAAATTGCCGCTACCGCCCTCAGCTTCAATTTGATCTCCAATTTTCTGGTGAGCCGACCTGAACACGTCGAGGGGGTCCTGAAGCATGTGTTCGGTTTCTTTGCCGGAATTGCCAATGCTCTGCACATCCCCTCCCTCCAAAACGGTGGCCTGGCGCTCTCCACCTCGCTCGCCGCTTACATCAATCTTTCCATCCTCGTCTATGTTTTCCAGAAGAGACATGGGCGATTTGTGACCCGTGAGGTCCTGGTCTCCGTGTTCAAGGCAGGACTCTCTTCCCTGGCAATGGGCTTGGTGTGCTGGTATGTCATTCGCATCCCGGGCTGGTATGTCGACCAGCATTTTGCAAAACAGGTCCTCGCGTTTACCATTACCCTCGGCCTCGGCACGGCGGCGTACTTTGGTCTGGCGATGATCATGCATTGTCCCGAACTGGAAGAAGTCTGGGGCATCGCCATGAGACGAAAAGCCAAGGAATAAGGCCATCCTACGGGGCCTGGACGCGCTCCCGAGTGGATCTCCGGACGCTGAATTTGCTTTCCTTGGCGGCCGTCGACCACGTTTCCTTATTTTTCTATTTTTTCTTTTCCCCAATTCGTTTTACTCTTCTTCCATGCAAAAGCATATCGATGCCTACCTCAACTATGTTCGCGTCGAAAAGGGGCTTGCGAGCAACACCCTCGAAGCCTATCAACGTGATCTTGCCCATTGGCGGAAATTCTTCTCCGCCCGGAAGAAAGATCTATCGATTGAAACCGCCACTCGCAAAGAGGTGGTGGATTTTCTCCAGGCGCTTTACCAGCAGGGGTTGAACAGTCGCTCGGTCGCCAGGGCCTTGACGACCCTTCGAAATTTTTTCAAGTTTTTAGAGTTGGACGGGATTGTGAAGGTCAACCCCACCGCCCTGGTGGAATCACCCAAACTCTGGAAGAAACTTCCCAAATATCTCTCCATCGCCGAAGTCGAACAGATTTTGAACGCTCCTGACCTGGAGACATCCATCGGGTTGCGCGACAAGGCGATGCTGGAACTCCTCTATGCGACCGGATTGCGGGTGTCCGAGCTGGTCAATCTGAAGTTCACCAATCTTCACCTCGATCCCGGCTATGTCCAGTGCCTGGGGAAGGGAGAGAAAGAACGGATCGTCCCCATGGGAAAGTCTGCTGCGGCTTCCGTTGAACGGTATATCGCCAAGGCGCGGCAAGAACTCTTGAAGCAACATCGATGTGATTTTCTGTTCGTCACCCGCCGTGGCGACCGCATGACCCGGCAATCCTTCTGGATCATCATTTCAAATTACGGGCGCGAAGCCGGGTTGAAGACCAAACTCACTCCCCACCTTCTGCGACATTCCTTCGCCACGCATCTGCTGGAACGAGGCGCCGATCTGCGCTCCGTCCAAACCATGCTTGGCCACGCCGATATTTCCACGACCCAGATTTACACGCATGTCATCAACACCCGCTTGAGAGAGATTTATCAGAAACATCATCCGCGGGCGTGAGGGGCGGAGCAGAGGTGTCAGGTATCGGGTGCCAGGTGTCAGGTGAGCGAAGGCGGAAGTCAGAAGTCGGAAAAATATCCGTAGGGGCGCACAGATGTGCGCCCACCTTCATACTTGAGGCAAGAATAAGGTCTTAGGACAACAGCAATTTCAGGAAGCTGGTCCCACGGGGAAGGTTGAATCCGAAGTTCTCGGCCACAGTCTGGCCGAGGTCGGAGAGGGTGGAGCGGGTTCCCAGGTTGAGATTGCCCCGGGATGTCTTCGAATAAGCGAGGAGAGGAACATATTCGCGAGTGTGGTCGGTGGTTTTCATATAGGTCGGATCACACCCATGGTCGGCGGTAATCATCAGCAAATCATCGGGCCGCATCACCTCGAGCAATTGCTCTAACTGCCGGTCAAATTCTTCCAGAGCGCTGGCATATCCGGCCACGTCGCGGCGGTGGCCATAGAGCATGTCGAAATCCACGAGGTTAGTGAAGATCATGTCGACTGCTTTTGACTGTGTGGCTTCCAGCGTGTGTTCCATCCCCTCCGTATTGTTTTTCATTTTGATATGTTCAGAGATTCCCCGTCCGCAGTAAATGTCAAAAATCTTTCCCACCGCGTAAACGGACCGTCCTTTTTCTTTCATCAGATCCAGCAGCATGGGACGGGGCGGGTCAATCGCATAGTCGTGGCGGCGCTCGGTGCGCGTGAAGTTCCCCGGACTTCCGATAAAGGGACGGGCAATAACGCGGGCGACGCGATCCTTGCCATCGAGCAACTTCCGGGCAGTCTCGCACATGTGATACAGCTCGGCGACCGGAATGACCTCTTCATGCGTGGCAATCTGAAAGACACTGTCGCCCGACGTGTACACGATGGGCGCTCCGGTGCGCATATGTTCTTTCCCAAGCTCCTTAATGATCTCGGTGCCGGACGCCGGAATATTGCCGAGGGTCTTTCGCCCGATGGCCCTCTCGAAGGCCTCGATAAGGTACCGGGGAAACCCTTGCGGATAGGTCGGGAAGGCAACCTCAGTCAGTATGCCGGCCATTTCCCAATGCCCCGCGGTCGTATCTTTTCCTTTCGAGGCGAGGGCCATCTTTCCGTAGGAGCCGATTGGAGGGCCATTCGGGGGTACGTTTGAGAGGGGACGGATCACCCCCAGGCCCAACTTCGTGAGATTCGGCAGCGCCAGGGGACGATATTCGCAAACGTGTCCAAGAGTGTCGGTCCCCGCGTCTCCCCATTCGGCCGCGTCCGGCATCGCACCAATACCGACACTGTCGAGTACAATCGTGATGATTCGTTTGAATGAGGCCATGCCGTGTGGGCTATCCCTCTCCCCCGCCCTCGAGTCGCAGGTCTTGTCTTAGTTCGTGGTTTTCAAGCTGGCCAAAATCTTAGCACGGAACTCCCGGGCTTTTTGGAAAATCTGGTCTTCGTTCAATGTCAGAACGCGCCGATGTCGCATGACGATTCGTCCGTCGATAATAGAGGTATCCACATCACATCCCTTGATGGAATAAGCCAGGCCGGCGTAGTAGTCATAGAGCGGCACCTCGTTGGCGTGGTTCAGGTCGACCAGGATCAAATCCGCTTTCTTCCCTGCTTCCAACGATCCGATCTCCTTCTCCATGTTCAAAACCCGCGCTCCGCCTAGTGTGGCCATTTCCACCGATTGGCGGGCCGGCAGCGCCTTTGGATCCATCAACGAGATTTTCTGCAATTTGGAGGCGAGGTCGATTTCTTCGAACATGTTCAGGTCGTTATTGCTCCCCGCTGGTCCGTCTGTCCCCAAGCCGACGTCCAGCCCGGCTTGCAGCATCTTCATGACCGGGGCCACCCCACTGGCCAGCATCATGTTGCTCGAAGGATTATGCGCGCATCCGACCTTGAAGGCCTTTAACGTCGCAATATCCTGGTCGTCGACCCAGACGCAATGGGCAGCGACGACAGAATCCTCCAGGAAGCCGATATTCTTGAGATGCTGAACGGGTGAGGCGTGATAGCGTGCCCTTATGTCCCCATCTTCGGTCTTGGTCTCGGCAATGTGAATCAAGAGGGGGGAATGGTGTTGGTCAGCGAGTGATTTGGCGACCATAAGATGCTCGGGAGAAACCGTAAAGGGGGCATGGGGGGCCACGGCGGGCGTAATCAAGGAGTCGCCTTCATATTGCTTCAGAAACTGCGTCGTGTAACTCACCATGGCGTCGAAGGTCTTGTTGTCGGGTGCAGGAAAGTCCAGCCAGGTCTCTCCCAGCACCCCTCGAAGTCCCGCTTGCTTGGTTCCTTTCGCCACCTGATCCTCAAAATAGTACATATCGGCAAAGGTGGTGATGCCGGACTGGATCATCTCCAGATCTCCCAGCAACGTCCCCCAATAAACGAATTCCGGCGTCACATTCTTCGCTTCCGCGGGGAAGATATACTTTTCCAGCCACTCTTTCAGCGGCAGATCATCGGCTATTCCCCGAAACAGCGACATAGGCACGTGCGTGTGGGTGTTGATGAGGCCGGGCATGACCAACTGGCCGGTCGCCTGGATTGTCCGGAGGGGGCGAAATTCCTTCTCCAGCCTGGACCGAGGTCCGATCGCGAGGATGCGGTCCTTTGAGATCGCGACATAGCCGTCTTCAATGATCTCCCCGGACGCGTTCATGGTGAGAATCGTTCCGCCGGCAATGGCAAGGTCGATGGTCTTTTGTGCTGAATGCGTCGAGGGCAGCGCGAACCAGGCAAGGAGAAGGAGGAGAACTCTTGACGTCATCGAGGTCATGGTGTGGACCGTTATCTTTTCTTTTTCAGATAACTTTGATCGAAGGGTCGTGGAAAAAGCTTCGACATTTGAAACTGTTCGATTTTCCCTTCCAGGTTGGACAGAACCACAGGAATATCGCCGCAGAATTCCCAGATGATCTGGCGACACGCCCCGCACGGCGGGGTCAGTTGGGTCGTTGCAGTAACCACGGCGATCTGCCGGAAGCGGTGTGCCCCTTCCGAAATCGCCTTGAAGATGGCTACACGTTCAGCGCACAGGGTCAATCCGTAAGTGGCATTTTCAACATTACACCCGGTGAATACTCGTCCATCTGACGCCACAAGCGCGGCCCCGACCTTGAAATTGGAGAAGGGAGCATGTGCCCGTTCGCGGGCAGTTTTCGCGAGTCGGATGAGCCTTTGACTTGATATGGGTTTGCTCATGGGTTCTTGAAGTCCAGCTCGGCCAGGCGAGGAACGATGGCTTGCAGGAAACGAATGAAATCGTCTTTCACCCGTTCGCCGGTTTGCATCACTTCCTCGTGGTTTACCTTTTGTGGAACCACGCCGGCCGCCATGTTCGTAATGCAGGAAATTCCCAGGCACTTCACGCTCATGTGATTGGCCACGATCACTTCAGGGACCGTGGACATGCCCACCGCGTCGGCGCCCAAAGTCCGCAACATCCGGATTTCAGCCGGGGTCTCATAGCTCGGGCCGGTCAGGCCGGCGTAGACTCCCCGGTGGATCGTCAAAGTCATCTTACGGGCCGCGGCGGAGGCCACCTTTCGCATTTCCTTGTCGTAGGCGTCCGAGAGATCAAAGAACCGCAGGCCGAAGCGATCTTCGTTGGGGCCCAGCAGTGGGTTTGTGGACTGCAGGTTGAGGTGATCTTCGATGATCATCAGACGTCCGGGCTTGAATCTCTTATTAATAGCCCCTGCTGCATTGGTCAGGATGAGCCGCTGAATCCCGAATCGCGCCAGCACCCTGGTCGGGAAGGTGACCTCCCGCATCGAATAGCCTTCATAATAGTGCACCCGCCCTTGCATAACAGCAATCGGCACCTTTCCGATTTCCCCCAAAACAAGGTTGCCGGAATGACCTTGCACCGTCGATCTGGGGAAATGCGGGATTTCGGCATAAGGAATAACCTGCCGGTTCGCGACCTGCTCGCCAAACGCGCCCAGTCCCGATCCCAACACAATGGCAATCCGGGGCCGCACCCTCGACTTCTGATTCAGGAACTTGACCGCCACTTGGACTTTTTCGAATTCACTCATGGAAGCTTCCTCGGACTCGGTGTTTCTAAAGTAGGATCCCGGCGATGGAGGCGGTCAAAAAATTTGCGAGCGTGCCTGCCAGCACGGCTTTCAGTCCCAGACGTGCCAGATCATGGCGACGGTTGGGAGCCAGGGCCCCAATGCCGCCAATCTGAATACCAATCGACGAGAAATTAGCAAACCCGCACAGGGCAAAGGTCGCGATAGTGAAAGACCTCGGGTCGAGAATCGCCTTTTTAGCGCCCAATGCACTGTAGGCAATGAATTCGTTTAAGACCAGTCGTGTCCCCAACAGATTCCCCACATCGACACAGTCCTTCCAGGGAATCCCGAGGGCCCAAGCCACCGGCGCAAAAACAGCACCGAAGATTCTTTCCATGCTCAACGGGGAACCGCGAAACGGAACCAAACCCAGCAGGCCGTTCATAAGGTAAATAAGAGCAATAAAGGAAATCAGCATGGCGGCCACATTGAGCGCCAGGCTGAGCCCCTCGCCCGTTCCCCGGGAGGCGGCATCGAGAATGTTGACATCGGTCCGCTCCACCTCCAGCTTAACCTTCCCCGCCGTCTTCGGCTCACCGGTTTCTGGAACAAGCATCTTGGCCATCATGATGGTCCCGGGAGCAGTCATGATGACGGCGGTGAGCAGATTCTCGGCACGGGCACCAAAGGCAATGTAGGCGGCCATGATCCCGCCCGAAATGTGAGCCATGCCGGAAGTCATCACGCACATCAGTTCGGACTCCGTCATGTCATTCAAATAGGGCCGAATGGTCAAGGGAGCTTCGGTCTGACCCATGAAGATGGAGGCTGCAACATTCAGCGATTCAGCGCCGCTGGCGCCCATCAACCACGTCATGACCTTGGCAAAAATTCGAACGATGACTTGCATCACGCCCAGGTAATAGAGGATGGCAAACAGCGCCGCAATGAAAATAATGGTGGGCAGAACCTGGAGCGCAAAGATGCTCACAAAATTCAAAGCTGGATCTCCCTCCTGGAGCGGGTGGCCGACCACGCTTTCAATGAAATGAATCATCGCTGCCCGCGAGCCGAGCGGCCCAAAAACAAAATTCGAACCGTATTGGGAATAGGAGAGCAACTTGTTGATGGCGTCACCGAGCCTCTTGAATAAGTAGACCCCCGGCGTCCATTTGAGCACCAGCAAAGCAAATGTGATCTGCAGGCCGAGTCCCCATCCGACGGTCTTCCAACGGATGGCCCTCCGATTCGTCGACAGAAAGTAAACCAGCAGGGGGATGGTCACCAATCCCACAAGCCCAGTGAAGTGATGCATCGAGGCGCCTCCAGAATCCTATTCCAGGACTTCGTAAATGAGGGGTGGAACTTTGATGGACACGGGGGAGATCAAGTAGGCCGAGTTGAGGTGCTCCAGCGCGGCGGCCAATCGAGACTCGTCGTTGTACAGGACCGTGCACAAGCCCTCTCCGGCCTCGACCGGGTCTCCCACCTTCTTGTGAAGTTCGAGGCCGACAGCGTGGTCGATCTTGGAATCGAGGCGCTCGCGCCCCGCCCCTAGCAGCATCGCCGCCACGCCAACTTTCTCCGCGTGGATCCCTTCGATGAACCCCGTCGACATGGAGGAGAATCGAAACCGCTTCTGGGCGGCGGGAAGCAAGCTGTAATCCTCCACCACGCGAGGGTTGCCCCCCTGCAGTTGAATGATCTTGCGGAAGGTCTCCAGCCCGGCGCCACTCTTGAGCAGGGACAGGACCTTCTGGCGGGCTTCCTCCAGGGTCCGGGCCGGATCACCCAGGACAAGCATATGGGCCGCCAGTTCCACGGACAAGTAGGTCAGATCGCCCGGGCCTTTTCCCTTGAGGGTTTCCAACGCTTCGATGATTTCGAGAGAATTCCCCACGCGATTGCCCAGCGGTTGGTTCATGTCGGTGATGAGGGCGACGACCCGCTTCCCCATGCCCTTGCCGATCTCAATCATGGTCCGTGCCAGCCGCTGGGAGTCCTCAAGCGTTTTCATAAAGGCCCCGACCCCCGTCTTGACATCGAGGACCAGGCCGTCAATCCCCTCCGCGAGCTTCTTGCTCATGATGGAGGCGGAGATCAGGGGATAGCTCTCTACCGTGGCGGTTACGTCCCGCAAGGCATACAGTTTCTTGTCCGCGGGGGCGATGTCTTTCGTCTGTCCGATCAAGCCACAACGGACCTCTTTCAGCATCGCTTTGAACTGGGAGAGCGAGAGGTTGACGTTGAATCCGGGAATCGACTCGAGCTTGTCGAGGGTCCCCCCGGTATGCCCCAGACCCCGGCCCGAGATCATGGGCACATACACTCCCCCCGCGGCCGCCAAAGCGGCGAGCACAAACGAGGTCTTATCGCCCACGCCTCCCGTGGAATGTTTATCCACTTTGGGCCCGGGGAGGTCCGATAAATCCATCGTGGCGCCCGACTCAATCATGGCGTGCGTCAGGGCGACGGTTTCTTCCACATTGCAACCATTCAGAAACATCGCCATCAACAGCGCCGACGCCTGGTAATCGGGAATATTTTCCTTGGTGTGGTTGGAGACAAAGAATGAGATTTCGCTTTCAGAGAGGACCCCGTGATCACGCTTCTTTTTGATGATATCGACAGCTCGCATGGGGCAGGAGGAAACCACGATCAATTCAAGCGTAAAGAGGGCTCAGACTATTCGAAGTGATACCCAATGTCAAGCCCTTCTGGAAATCTCCCGGCCCTTCCCGGGTGAATGGAGCCTGGATCCTCGCCCCAGGGGACCCGCGGCCCCGGCCTTTCCCCCGACGATCCATCCCCTCCCGAAGTTTTTCCTTGACGACGGCGTTGGTCTCTGTATAATTATGCGCGCTCATAAATAAATATGCATTCGGGCGACGGCTGAACATGACCAAACAGTTACGGCACGAATCGATCCTCCGGCTGGTGCGGCTAAAGCCGGTTCCGAACCAGCAAACGCTTCAACAGGAACTGCGCAAGCTGGGGTTTGAAGCGACCCAGGCGACTCTGTCCCGGGATCTTTCGGAATTGGGGCTCGTCAAAACCGGCGAAGGGTACAAGCTGCTCGCCCAGGTGGTGGAGGCCCCGCATGCTTCGAACAGCGAGTTGCGCCGATTCCTGCGGGAGTTCATGCGGGAGGCCACGGCGGCCAACAACCTGCTGGTGGTCAAGACGCCCACCGGCAGCGCCAACGCGCTCGGCATCGCCCTGGATAACGCCGCGCTCCCTGAAATTGTCGGCACTGTCGCGGGTGATGACACGATTCTGGTTGTGACTCGTTCCGCAGCGACCGCCCGGAGCCTTCGCCGGAAATTTATGAATCTGGTGTCTTCCAATTGAAATCTCAGGTCAGGCGCGACCCCAAAACCATTCACGTAGCCGTGTTGGGTGCTTCCGGATACTCGGGGATGGAGTTGGCCCGTCTCCTGAGCCAGCACTCCCAGGTCCATCGTCTAAGCCTCTTCTCTTCCCCTTCCGGTCATGCCTCGGGCCCGTCCCACGGGGCAAAGGCATCACTGCTGCCTTCCCACGATCTGGATTTTCTTCCACGAAGTAAAACCCGGCTCACCGTGAGGCCCTTTGATGAGGCAGAGTTTCTGGAGTCTCGACCCGAGGTGGTGTTCTTTGCCACCCCCAACGAAACGTCCCTCGATTTGATCCCTCGTTACACCTCCCAACCTTTCAAGGTGATCGATTTGAGCGGGAGTTTTCGCCTGCATTCCGCGTCGCTTTACCCGAGGTGGTACGGCTTTACTCACAAGGCGCCGGAGCTTCTCTCGCGGTTTGTATATGGCCTGCCGGAGGAAAATGGAGCAGCCATTTCGCGGGCGCAGTGGGTGGCCAATCCCGGGTGCTATGCCACGTCCGTCCTCCTGCCGCTGCTTCCGCTGATCAAAAAGGGATGGATAGACAAGGCCTCCCCGGTCATTTGTGACTGCAAATCAGGGGTCAGCGGCGCCGGAAAGCAGCCCACCCAGAACACACACTTTTGTGAAGTGTCCGAGTCGTTCCGGGCGTATTCGGTCTTCACCCATCGGCATCTTCCCGAGATCAAACAGCACCTCGGGCTGGAGGAGGATGACACGCTGATCTTCACGCCTCACCTGCTTCCGATCAATCGCGGGATCCTCTCGACCTTGTACCTCAAGACCCGGGTCCCGCTGACCGAAGAAGAGCTGCGAGACACGCTGGCGCAGTTCTATGCCGATGCCCCTTTCGTGCGGGTTTTTCCGAGTGGCGAATTGCCCCAGGTCAGGTGGGTGACGCATTCCAACTATTGCGACATTGGTATTCGTTCGGAACCGGGTTCGTGCTGGGTCGTGATGGTGTCCTGCCTCGACAATCTGGTGAAAGGAGCAGCCGGTCAAGCCGTCCAGAACATGAACCTGATGCTGGGCTGTGCGGAACAGACCGGGTTGGAGTAAGCCATGGCAACCCGGATCGTTGTCAAAATCGGCGGGAGCCTGTTGAATGCCGAGTCGCACCAGCGGATCATCGCCCGCCAGATTGCGGACCTCCTGACGGCAGGAAATCAGATCATTGTTGTGCACGGTGGCGGGAAGCATCTCACCTCCCTTTTGCATCGATTGGCCCTCCCGTCTCACTTCCACGACGGGCTGCGGCTCACGAACGCGGAGACGCTGGAAGCCGCTTTGATGGTGCTGGCGGGCCTGGTCAACAAGAAGCTCGTCGCTTCTTTCGTCTCGACCGGTCGTCGCGCGGTCGGACTGTGTGGCGGTGATGGAGGCGGGATCTGGGCTGAGAAGCTGCGGCACGAAGAGGTGGATTACGGCTATGTCGGATCCGTTTCAAGCATCAAAACTGATCTTATGGAGTTGCTCTTGCAAAACGATTACCTGCCGGTCATCGCCTGCATCGCCCTGGGACCGGACCATCATTATTACAACATCAACGCGGATCAGATGGCCGCGGCCTGCGCCATCGCCCTTCGCGCCGGTCAACTTGTATTTCTGACCGACGTCGATGGAGTTCTGAATGAACGGAAGTCAGTCATCCCCAGGATCGACCCGCGCAAGATCAGCCGACTAATGACTCAAAAGGTCGTTTCCGGAGGCATGCTTCCAAAGCTGAAAGCCTGCCTGGCCGCGCTCGAGGGAGGAGTGAGTGAGATCAACATCCTGAATGGCGCCGCAGAGAATTGCTTGAAGCGATTGATCGGCCAGGGAGAACCTCTTGGCTCTGTGCTGCGAGGGGAGCTCTAACCTATGACCACTTCGGGTCTCTCTGTCATCCCGCTGGATCAACAATACGTGTTCCCCACGTACGACCGCACGCCAATTGTATTCGTCCGCGGACAGGGAGCCGAGCTCTATGATGAGAACGGGAAGTGCTACCTGGATTTCCTGGGCGGGATCGCGGTCAACGCCCTCGGTTACAACCATCCCCGCATCGTCGCTGCGCTGGCCGATCAAGCGGCAAAAATTATCCACGTGTGCAATCTCTTTCATAACGAATACCAGGCGCCACTGGCTCAAAAACTGTGTTCCCTCTCGGGCCTGCGGCGGGCTTTCTTCTGTAACAGCGGGACCGAAGCCATCGAAGCGGCCATCAAGGTCGCAAGGAATCACGCTTTTCGCGCCTCAGGGGGCGTGCTCCATGCCAAGCATGAGATTGTAGCCTTGGAGAATTCCTTTCATGGCCGCACCCTTGGCGCCCTTTCCTTGACCGGGCAGAAAAAATACCGGGATCCCTTTGAACCCTTGCTACCGGGTGTTCATTTCGTCCCGGCAAATGACCCCGCAGCGCTCCAAGCGGCGGTAAATGAAAGAACCTGCGCAGTCATCATGGAACCCATTCAGGGTGAGGGCGGCATCCATGTGCTTTCGCAGCTATTCCTTCGCACAGCGCGGACACTGTGCGACCACTATCAGTCGCTCTTAATCTTCGATGAGATTCAATGTGGTCTGGGAAGAACGGGATCCTATCTTTCGTATCAGGGGAAAGGGGTGGAGCCGGACCTGGTGACTCTGGCGAAGCCGCTCGGCCTGGGAATCCCCATGGGAGCGTTGCTGGGTACGTCGGCGACCCGGGATGATTTTTCTGCCGGTACGCACGGGTCCACTTTTGGAGGAAATCCGCTCGCCTGTCGATTGAGCCTCGAGTTCTTCCGGATTATCGAGGAGGAGGGACTGCTGGAGCGCATCCGTCAGCTCGGAATCTATTTTGCTGAGCGGTTGGGAGAATTGAAGAGAAAGTTTTCGTTCGTGACGGAGGTGCGGGGCGAGGGGCTGATCATTGGGATGGAACTCGAGTTCCCTGGAAAGAGCATCGTTCGAGCCATGCTCGAGCGCGGTTATGTCATCAACTGCACCCACGAAAAGGTGTTGCGTTTCTTGCCGCCCTACATCATCACCGTGGCCCAAGTCGATCGTCTGATTGGGGGATTGGAGGAGGTATTTGCCGCCCTATGAGCCACACCGCGCCGCAAGCATCGATGGCGTTTTTCCTCGCAGGGGATCCCGCGTGGCTGCCGTCTGGCCTTACCAGAAGTGTGTGCGGGGAGTCCAAGGGGAAAAAGATTTTCACGGGGACGGATGCGGTCTGCGAAGCGAATCTTGTTCCATCCAAGGGGAGTCCGTTCTTAATTTACATCTAGCATAAAGAGGCAAAATCGATGTCAACAAAAGTAAAAAAGGTGGTGTTAGCATATTCGGGGGGCCTGGACACTTCCATCATTATTCCCTGGTTGAAGGAAAACTATGGCTGCGAAATTGTTGCCATGGCGGCGGACGTGGGCCAGGCCGAAGAATTGGATGGAGTGCGAGAGAAGGCCCTCTCTACGGGTGCTTCGAAGATTTACATCGAAGACCTCCGCGATGAACTGGTCAAGGATTACATCTGGCCAACCCTGCGCGCAGGCGCCATTTACGAATCCAAGTATCTGCTGGGGACTTCCTTCGCTCGGCCCGCCATTGCAAAGCGCCAGGTAGAGATCGCCCTGACCGAAGGCGCCGACGCTGTGGCGCATGGATGCACGGGCAAGGGAAATGACCAGGTGCGCTTTGAACTGACTTACATGGCGCTTGCTCCTCAACTCAAGGTGATCGTCCCGTGGCGGGAGTGGTCGATCCAATCGAGGGAGGATGCGATTGATTATGCGGAAGCCCGGAAAATTCCAATCACGGCATCGAAGGAAAAGATTTACAGCCGCGACCGAAATCTCTGGCATGTGTCTCACGAGGGGGGGCGGCTGGAGAGCCTGAACAATGACCCTGAAGAATCGATGTGGATGATCACCCGGTCTCTGCAGCAGGCTCCGGACCGACCTTCGCGAGTGACCATCGGATTTGAGCAAGGAACCCCGGTCAGTGTAAATGGCGAGCTCCTGGACCGGGTTGCGCTCCTGGAGGTTCTCAATACCCTGGGGGGCGATCATGCTATCGGACGGACCGACCTGGTCGAGAACCGGCTGGTGGGCATAAAGTCGCGAGGCTGTTACGAGACGCCGGGCGGGACGCTTTTGCACAACGCCCATCACGAGCTTGAGTCATTGTGCCTCGACCGCGAGACCCTGCATCTCAAGGAGCAGCTGGCGATCCGGTATGCTGAGCTGGTCTACTATGGTCAGTGGTTTACGCCCTTGCGGGAAGCTCTGGATGCCTTTGTGAACGTGACGCAGAAAACAGTGACCGGTGAGGTAACCTTGGAGCTTTTCAAGGGAAATGTCGCCATCATCAAGCGCTCGTCACCCACCTCGCTTTATCGGGAAGACCTTTCCTCCTTCACGATGGGCGACACCTACAATCAGAAAGACGCCGAGGGCTTCATCCACTGCCTGGGGCTTCCAATTAAAGTGAAAGCGATGCTGGATGGAAAATCAGAGGAAGTCAAAGCGACTTATCAAACGTAGTTCAAAGGGTTCAACGACCTTGGGGGGGGGCCGTTTCAGGCTGTCCTCGGCGCCGGAATTTTCCCGCCTGAATGATTCGTTTCCCTTCGATTACCGGCTTCTCGCGTTCGACATCGAGGGGAGCATCGCTTATTCAAAAGCGCTTCAACGGGCCCGGTTGCTCAAGAGGAATGAAGGATCGGCGATCCGGAGCGCCTTAGGGTCCTTATGGAGGGATTGCTGCTCCCAACCTCGACTCCTCCTCAACGCCCTCACTAAATA
>JBAVHJ010000355.1:0-4501 GCA_049685715.1 Terriglobia bacterium
TTTGATGGAGAGGGCGCTTTATTCCGACAGTTTGATCGACTAGCTGTCGAGCACCTCGCGCACTTTTTGCGCCAGTGTGTGGGGGGTAAAGGGTTTCTCGATGAGAGCTGTTCCAGAATTCAAGACACCATGATGTGTGAGCGCGGCGTCCGTGTAACCCGACATAAAGAGGACTTTTGCGTTCGGTCGCTGCGACCTGAATCGTTTGGCCAGTTCCACACCGCTGGTTTTAGGCATGATCACGTCGGTCAGGAGCATGTCGATGTGGTTCTTGTGGCAGTCAAGCAGTTTGACTGCTTCATCGGCATCTCGTGCCTCAAAGATGGCATAACCTTTCATTTCCAAGATGGTCCGCACGAGGCTTCGAACTCCTTCTTCATCCTCGACAACGAGTATCGTCTCCGCGCCGCAACCCGACTGGGAGGGTATTCCCTTGGCCTCCCGGGGGCTCTCAAAGACGCGAGGCAGATAGACCTTGAATGTGGTGCCCTTGTTTATTTCGCTGAAGACTTCAATCCAGCCCCCACTCTGCTTGACGATCCCGTAGACGGTGGACAAACCGAGTCCCGTCCCTTTGCCCAGCTCTTTCGTGGTGAAGAAGGGTTCAAACACGTGCGAAAGGGTTTCATGGTCCATTCCGCATCCGGTATCGCTCATCACCAGCATCACGGAAGGACCGACCTCCACCCCCGAGTGGGTCCTGCAATAGCCTTCATCGAGTTCAATGTTTGAAGTCTCGATGGTCAGTTTGCCGCCATGGGGCATAGCATCCCTTGAATTGACCGCCAGGTTCAAAATGATTTGACTCATCTGATCGGAGTCCGCTTTGACACATCCCAAACCCGCATCCAGGAGGATGTTCAAATCGATGTCCTCCCCGATGAGGCGGCGGAGCATCTTGTCCATGTCCGATACGACTGTATTGAGGTTGAGGACCACCGGCTGGAGGATTTGTTTTCGGCTGAACGCCAGAAGCTGACTGGTCAATCTTGCGGCGCGTTCCCCCGCCTTAATGACCTCCTCGAGATTCTTATTCAAGGGATGGTTGTCCCCCAGTCGTCCCAGGACGAGCTGGCTGTAACCAATGATCGAGGTCAACAGGTTGTTGAAGTCATGGGCGACTCCCCCCGCCAATCTTCCGATGGCTTCCATTTTCTGGGCCTGCCGGAGTTGCTCGGTGAGTTGCTTGGATTCGGTCAGATCAGCATACATCGCAAAAATTCCGATCTGTTTCTGCTTGGAGATCAAGGGAACTCCAAAGATGTGCACGGGAACTCGAGTCCCGTCCCGGCGCTGTCGGGTCGTCTCCATCTCTACCGATATTCCCTCAAGATTCTTCCTGGATATTTCGTCGGCCTCTGTACGCAAGTCGGCGGGGACCACGACATCATTGATCAGTTGTCCTTGAATCTCTTCGATGGAGTAACCAAACATCTTCTCGAAGGCGCGGTTTGTTCGCATGATCCGGTCCTGGCGATCCAGCATGACAATTCCCACCGGGGCGTTCTCAAAGAGAGATTGAAAACGGGCCTTCTGTAGGAGCACTTCCTCTTCCGATCTCTTGCGCTCGATCGCGAGCGCGATCTGGTTTCCCACCGAGGTCAGGAATTCCATGTCTCTCTGGGAGTAGGCATTGGGATCCGAGTAATGTTGAACGACGAGGACTCCGATTGTTTCTTCCAGTGTCCTGAGCGGGACGCCCAGCCACACCGGCGGAGGGGTTCCCACCGATTCCACTTCGCCCTCCCGGACCAGTCCTTGAAAGATTCGCTCCGTCATCACAATCGGCTGTCCCGTATGGAACACGTAGGCCGTCCGACTCCGGCCCACCTTGATGGGGTCGGGGGGGGGATCAAACTGATCCACAAAGTAGGAAAATTCAAAGAGCTCGCTCTTCTTGTTGTAGAGGGCGACAAAAAAGTTCTCCGCATAGACCACATTTCGGAGGGTTTGATGGATCCGGCGCAACAACTCATCGAGGTTGGCGGTCAGATTGATTCCTTCGCTGATCTCAAATATGACCTGGCGTTCCCGCTCCGCTTGCATTGACTCCGTAATGTCGGTGATGAACCCTTCCAGCCCGAGCAATTCACCCTCTTCGGAGTAAACGCCCCGGCCATGTTCCCACACCCACTTGGTCTGGCCTTGAGCCGTCCGTATACGATAAGTGAGTTGGAAGGGGCGCTTCTCTTCTAGCGCCCCCTGGATATCTGCCCAAGCATGTTCCTGGTGCTCCGGATGGATCAGGTCGTTGAAACTCAGCTTGTGGTTGAAGGTCAGATCTTCGGCGGAGTACCCCGTCAATTCGAAACATCCATCACTGATGAATTCCATGCTCCAGGCCCGGTCGTTCTTGCACCGGTACGCGATCCCCGGCAGGTTGGAGATCAGGGTGGAGAGACGCCTTTCGCTCTCGCGAAGAGCCTCCTCCGCTCGTTTGCGTTCCGTGATGTCTTGCACCGTACCTTGCATCTTCAGTAGTTTTCCGGAGTTGGGGTCATAGATCATTTCTGACTGCTCATGAACGATTCGTTCCTCGCCATTGGGCAGGATGATGCGGTGGTCGATGGTGTAGGGCTTCTTCTGTTCGAGGGCCTCAGCCACGGCTTCATGGATGCGGGACCGGTCGTCCGGATGAACGGCCTGGAAGAAGGCTTCGTTTGAGACTTTGATCTGGTGGGGCTCATAACCGAAGATGCGGAAGACCTCATCCGACCAGTGCAATGCGTTCTCATCCACGTTTTCAAGCTGGGTCATGTCCAGTTCCCAGCTGCCCACGTGAGCGAGTCTTTGGGCCGCGGCGAGAGTGGTTTCGCTCTCGAAGATCTTCGCTTCCGCATGCTTGCGCTCCGTGATGTCCTGAAGCGTGCCTTGCAGTCGGAGGATCCGGCCGGACTTGTCCCGTCGGACTTCACCGCAGCCACTCGCCCATCGAAGAGTCCCGTCCGGACGGACGAGCTCCAGTTCCAATTCATAGGGTTCACCGGTTTTGAGCGTTTCTTCAACGGCACTTTTGAGGCGATCCCAGCTTTCACGAGTGAACAATTGGGAATGTTCTTTGAGCTTGGGGGGCGGGAGTCGGGGGTCCCGGCCTGCAATGTGATAGAGCTCGTCTGACCACGTGACCGTGTCGGTTTCGACACTCCAGTTCCAACTCCCGAACCGCGCCAGGTGTTGTGCTTCCTTGAGCTCCGCTTCACTTTCCTTAAGTAAAGCCTCCGCCCGTTTTCGCTCGGTGATATCCCGGCCGATCGTTACTACTCCCTCGACGTCGCCTGTTGCATCCTGAATGGGGGAGATGGTCAACGACATCACAATCCGGCGGCCGTCTTTCCTGATCCGCTCCGTCTCACAAGGTTCGATCCGCTGGCCGTCCTTAAGTCTCTTCACGATTCCTGGAAAATCGTCAGGGCTGTTGGCGGGGAGTAGGAGGCTGCTGGATTGACCGATCATTTCCTCGGGAGAATAGAGGTATATCTGTTCTGCACCCTTGTTCCAACTGAGAATAGTGCCATCCAGGTCCATGCTAATGATGGCATCTGAAGCGGAGAACGCGATTGAGCTCAAGAGATGCGTAATCTCTTCGATCTTTCTCCGATTTTCGATGGCTATCGCATTGCCGCCCATAGAAGGCACTCCCCCGTCAATCCACCTCTGCATATGCCTTATCGTCCTGCCGTGACAAATAGATTAGTGTATTTTGCGGATCTCAAGGGCCCTTGAACGCATTTCAGCCTGCATCCGGCGAACGGGGGGGACTATCCACATTTCATCCGGGTTCTGAATTTAAAGCCTCGCATTAAACACCACCCTTGACCGATTGTTTGAAAATTTCCGGGGGGGGATCCGATGGGGTGAAGACTAGAGGATCTTTTTTCTCTTTTCCTGGAAATGCAATCGCTGAACCGAGTTCAAGGCCTTGACGCCGCCGAACTGGGTTCCCTCTTCGGGGCGGTCCTTGAACCCCGTCAGCAGGCGAACCCCCGATCTCAAATTTGAAATTTCAAATCTTGCCCGTGGGGGAAGGATTTCCGATCAGGCCACGATCGGCCCGTGCTGTTTCCATGCGGCCCTCAGCCTGTTCCCGTGTGGAGCAATTCCCGTGACCAGCGGAGGGATGGTTTGGGTTCCGGCTCGCGGAGAAGAAAAAAAGACTCTATCGATCTTTCCTGCCATCCTCTGGAACATATGCCTGGGTTTTCAAATTCGAAATTCAGGTTTCATCCGATGCGAAAATTGGTCGGGGAACCCGCGGTTCTTCGACCCTCTCTTCCTTTCCTTCCGTGATGACTTTGCCCACATCTTCGATCGGACCTTTTATGGCACGCGCGCCCGGAATTCGAATTCTCCGGAAACCGCGATAAGCTCCTGTTTATTAATTCCATTAAGTATTTTGGGTGAACGTGCCGATTTCTAATCCCAGGGGAATCGAATCCGAGCCCGTCTTCCATCGGTTCGAGGCGTCCCCGGGGAGGTTGAAAGTTATGGCTCTTCGTCTGCC
>JBAVHJ010000356.1:0-2750 GCA_049685715.1 Terriglobia bacterium
ATACCCGGAACCAAAAAGAACGACCTGCTTCTGAGCACCGGGTTGCGCCTGACCTTTGGCAAATAATGAGGATCTGCAGTAAAGGTCTCTTCCCGGCGAAATCTCTATTCCTACGGAAACCTCTTGATCGGGTAGGCGCAGGATGCAACGGAAATCATGCACTTAGAAACAATATTACTAACCGACAGGATCAAGGAGGCCTCATGAAGAAATACCTGGCAGAGTTCATCGGAACCTTCACGCTTGTTTTTTTTGGATGTGGGACCGCAGTGGTGGCTGGTAAAAATGTTGGTTTCCTGGGGATTGCGTTCGCATTTGGCTTCGCTCTGATCGCCATGGCCTATGGGATCGGGCCCATCTCCGGGTGCCACATCAACCCGGCCGTTAGCCTGGGTGTATTTACCGCCGGCCGCATGGACGGCAAAGACCTGATCGGTTACATCGCCGGCCAGATTCTCGGCGCTCTCGCGGCGGCGGGAGTGCTGGCCCCGATCGCGAATGGTCTTCTCACAGGATACAGCATCACCGGGAGCGGGCTGGGACAGAATGGCTGGGGCGAAGGGTACCTGGGAGGATACAGTCTGACCGCAGCGATCGTTTTTGAGTTTGTCGCCACCCTGCTCTTTCTCATTGTGATTCTGGGTTCAACCCAGACGGGAGCGCCGTCCCAAATGGCAGGTCTTGCAATTGGCATCACGCTGGTGGTGATCCATATCCTCGGGATCAACATTACCGGTGTATCCGTGAATCCGGCCCGCAGCCTGGGACCCGCCGTGTGGGTGGGGGGACGAGCCCTTTCGCAGGTGTGGATGTTCCTTTTGGTTCCCAGCCTGGCAGGCATCGTTGGAGGAGTGCTCTACCGGACTGGAGTCCTGGCAGCTTTCCCCGCAGGCGGCGGATCGAAATAGTTCGATTGAAGTCGCGATGGCAGCACATGGAAACGGTCGATGAATAGAACCATTACCCCCTGGAGGAATTCATTATGCATATTTTATGGTGGATTATTGTCGGCTTAATCGCCGGATGGGCAACAGGCAAGATCATGAAGGGTTCCGGCTACGGGGCTTTGATGGACATCGTCATCGGCATCGTCGGAGCCATCATCGGGGGCTTCCTCATGCGCTCCCTGGGATTCGCCGGTCAGGGTGGGTTGATTTACACCATCCTGATCGCCATCCTCGGCGCCGTGATACTGACGGCTGTTGTTCGGGCCCTCAAGAAATGATCTTAAGCCAATCCAGATTTTAAGAATGTTGGTGTCTGGCCGGAATCGAATGCGGGAAAGGCCCTTGCGCCAACGGTGCTGCGCAATACAGCCCAACGTTAGCCATCTCTTCCGGCTTACGTTGGGAACGTCGCACCATAATGCGGCCCCAACCCCGATGGGGTTGCAGCGCGGGTGGTGACGTTAACCCAGCGTAGGCCGGAAGAACCGGCCAACGCTGGGCTCCATTCCGTGGCGCTTTCAGCGCTAATTTTTATACATAAAGTGTCTCTTTAAACCACCCGGAGGTTGGGGAAGGAAGAAAGGGATCGCACTTGGACATCCGGCAGAGTGCAGCGGCGCTCTGCAACAGGTCACGCATGTGTGACCCCCCTCTATCTTCTGTCTCATTCCCGCTTAAGCGGGACTCCTGAAGCGGACTCCAACCCCACCAGGCCTCTGCGAGAAGGAATCGTGCTATTCGGGCGAGCCCGTCTCCCCTATTTCTTCAACGTCAACACCTTGAATCGTGTCCCCATCATTTCCGGCAGGGTGAGATTCAGAATCTGCCGCCGTGCATTGCGGGCTTCTTCGGACGATAGATGAAGGGCCCGCTCTCGGTCTTCGACAACTTTCAGTATCTCATTTTCGAGCAAGAATTCGGCTTGTGTGGTGAACTCCGGATCTTCAAAGCCATGCCCGAGGGCCGCCTTGAGGAGCAAGGAAAAATTCACATCAGCGGTGAGGTCCTGCTCACCGACATGTTCGTAATATCGATCGCTGAGCTGGTGTTGAAAAAAGGCCCGCACCGTTCCCTGTGACGGATGGTTTCTATATAACTTCCCGGCCTTATCCCCATAATCGATGATGATCACTCGTCCTCGCTCCATCCTTTCCAACAGAGAACCAATCCAGTCCACGGCGTCGACAGGAATTTCCACCTGTTGAGCCACCGGCCAGGGGCGGCCCCAGCTCTCTTCAAATTCTACTTCCACCTCGTGAATCAAGGCGTCTAGGCGCGGTGACGAGATCATTCCAAGCTTTTCAACGAAGCCTCCTTCGTTCACATCGACGAAAATCTCTTTGTAGCCGTCTTCAGTTAGAACCACGCGGTGGAAAGGCAAGGCGTCGATGAACTCGTTGGCCAGGACCACGCCTGAGAACGGTTCCAGTTCATCGGCAGCACACCAGCGGACGCGCTTTTGAAGATCAGCGTACTGATTGAAGAGCCGGGTCTGAGTACGACGCAGTGCCGGGCTTTGCTCCACGATGACATATTGGACTCGCTCAAAGAGCGATGGGTTCTGATGCTGGAAATATTCGAGAACATCTTTCGCTAGGAACCCCTCGCCCGCGCCGAATTCGACAATAGGAACGGACCGCCGAGGACGCTTCGGCCCGCTTTTCCCCTCTGCGGCAAAATCCCCTTCCGCTGCGAGAACCTTTTCAATCGCCCGGCCGATGGTCCAACCGAAGATCGGGCCAACGTGGGAGCTGGTATAGAAGTCACCCGACTTGCCGAGCCGGGGGCGAGAACGATTGTAAT
>JBAVHJ010000357.1:0-5775 GCA_049685715.1 Terriglobia bacterium
GAGCGAAGCAGTGAATTTAGAGTCACTCATACAGCAGGCTTCCGGCGGAGACTCTGAATCCTTCGCCGAGCTGTACCGGACGTTCAGGCCGCGGATGTTGGGGCTTTGCCGACACATGCTGGGTTCAAGAGAAGCCGCAGAGGATGCCACCAGTGAAGTTTTCCTGCGGCTGAAACGTGCCATCGCCAGCTACAACGGCTCGGTGCCGTTCCTGAGCTGGTTGTACAGCATCGCGAGCCATCATTGTGTGGATGTGATTCGCAGGCGACAGGTCGAGCAAAGGTTTCTGGTCGACGGAGACACCGAGGCGCAACCGGCAGCGGGCGAACCGAATTCACCGCTCGATGAGGCGATGATGTTGGAACGAAATACAGAAGTGCGGAAGGCCATTGCGCTCCTGCCCGAAAAATATCGACTGCCTCTGGTGCTCCGATATTACAGCGACTTCAGTTATGACGAGATCGCACGCCAGTTGGATCTTCAGCATGCGCACGTCGCGACCTTGATCTTTCGTGGCAAGCAGGAGTTACGCCAGATCCTCTCACACGGGAAAGGGAAGCGAATATCCTGATGAATTGCTTTTCTGAACAGACGTATGCCATTTATGCAGACGGAGAACTTCCTGAAGGCGAAGCCCGCCAAGTGAGGTTTCATCTGGCCGAATGCCCGCGCTGCCAGGATATGGTGGAAGCGCTGCGTCTCGAGAATCGTGTCCTGACAGATGCATTGCAACACGTCGAGGAGGACTGGGTGTCGACGGGCGATCAGCCCGTCCGATTGCTTGATCTGATGGGGAAGGCGGCGGCGGTAAGCGTCCTCGCCGTTTTGGTGAGTCTTCTGGTCAACTGGGTGGAGCACCAACTTCCCCCGGCCACGGAGTGGCTGAATCCCATGCACTTGCCCGGACAATCAAACCTGTTGTTCACAATCGTATTCTACCTGACCAATATAGGAGCGGCCATCATGTCACAGATTGTTACCATTGCAGGTGTGCTGGTTTCGGCAACCCTGGTGATCACGGGCGGGATCTTGCTGCGGCGTCATCATAAGTCGTTTATGCGCTGGGGAATTGGGGTGGTCATGCTGCTGGTCCTGGTGATTCCAGGCCAGGCGTTGGAGAGGCGCAGCGATAAGGCGACTCTCATGATTGGAAGCAGCGAGACCATAAACGACAACCTGCTGGCTACCGGGGACACCATCCTGGTGGATGGAGTGATCAATGGCGATTTGATCGTTTTCGCCCGCCGGGTTGAAATCCATGGAACAGTAAAGGGTGATTTCATCGGCTTTGCCCAGAGGACGGACATCAGTGGGACCGTGGAAGGCAATGTATTCGGTTTCAGCCAGTCATTGAATCTGACAGGGCATGTGGCGCGGAACATCTATAGTTGGATCCAATCCTTCCGCATGGAGTCGCGAGGCACTGTGGGAGGAGACATGGTGGTGGGCTGTGACGATCTGAGCCTGGAGGGCAAGGTGACGCAGAATGTGTGGGTTTTTTCCGGCGCTGCGGATATTCGGGGAAGCATTGGCCGGGATCTCTCCTTCTTCGGTAGGAAGTTGAATCTGTTTCCTCCGGCGGGCGTGGGAGGAAACCTCACTGCCCATGTGGGAACATCAAAGAACGTTCACATCGCTTCGGGGGTGTCCGTGGGCGGCAAGACCGAGACCATCCTCAATGTCCACAAGAGCCGCTTCTCACAGCCTAGATTTTATTTCTGGGAGGTTGTCAAACTGCTGGGGGCTCTCTTGGTGGGCTGGCTGATCCTTGTGCTCGCGCCAAAATTCTTCCATACGACTGTCCGAGCAACCGGATCCCTGGGGCGAAGCCTGGGACTGGGCTTCGCCGTCCTGGTTGCCACGCCGATCGCTGTGATTATTGCATGCATTACCTTGGTGGGTCTGCCCTTGGGGCTACTGCTTCTGGTATTCTATGCCGCGTCCTTCTACCTGGCAAAAATCTTTGTGGGAGCCTTTTTAGGACGAACTCTCTTGCGATCTTCTTCCGAAACAGCCTCGAAATCAGTGCTGGCATTGCTCCTCGGCCTTGCGGTCCTTCTTATAGTCTTTGAAATCCCTTACGGCATCGGCGCCATTTTACACCTTGCAGTGTATTGTCTGGGATTGGGGGCCATTTCCTGGCAGCTCTATCGGTCTGCTCGTCCACAAGCGGGTGCAAATCAATGAGGAGTGGAGGGGCGAAGAGGATGCAATGCAAGACCATCCCAGGATTGTCGTCAGCCCGGTGATTCATGAAGCTGACGCCTCGGCATTCGTTAGGGCAGGATGATGCCCAGGAAGGAGGGCTATCCCTGAGCAGGAACTTTACTCCTTCAGCGGGTCAGGGGCCGAGGGAGTCGCGGGACCGAACCAACGGTAGGGGATTTTGGGAGTGTCCCGAGGCAGACGGTAGTGATCCGGATCCTCGTAATTGTAGGCCTTGGTCGGGAGATTGGTGAGGAGACAATCCGACGGACCGAGATTCTTAAGCCCGTGCCAAACACCGGTCGGGATGATGAGCAGCGCCGGGCGGGCATCACCGATGTGAAATTCGTTCAGTTGACCATAGGTCTTGCTCTCTTCACGATCATCGTACAAGACAAACTTCATGAACCCCTGATTCACGAACAGCCTGTCTACAGACTTCAAGTGACAACTCCACGCTGCCACCAGCCCCGGGAATACTCGTGACTGGTAGACCTGCGACACCGGGTGGCCGTGAGGGTCCCAGTCGAAGCGAAACATTTCCGTAATGACACCTCGGTCTCCCGGCACATGGAGGACTTCGCGCAGGACAACGCCCTCGATCAGATCTTGCTGTTTTTGCCAGTTACTCATAATCAGTTGAGGGTCTTTCTTGGCTCCCTGTAGCATTTTGCCTCTCCTCTGCGTGTAGATAGGTTGCCATTTCTTCGCACCAGAATCGCAAAAACTTTGGCCCGGATCGCACGGCGTAGGCAAAGAAGTCTCTCCACTGTCGTTGCCTTGCAGGAAAACCCCGGGCGCCGATATTCCCCAAATTACGAATGGCCTCACACCAGCGGGGATCCAGCAGGTTCGCCAGATACCGCTTCTGGGGTGGTTCTTCCAGAGAGGAATAACGCTTATCCCATTCCTGGGCATAAAAGCGAAGCACTGTCATGCAGTCCAAGTAGGCGGAGGGGGCGCTCGAGGCCCTCAATCTGTTATAGAATTCACGATCTCCAAATCGAGACAATGTATCATCCCAATAGCCGACCTGTTCAAACACCTTGCGACGATGGATGTATTCCGCCATCCCCGTGAACCAGTTCCGCAGGAAATTCGACAAGAATCCCACCTGCCAATCGAAGGCAAAGAAGTGAGTATCGACCATGTCCGGCGCCCGCACGTGACAGGCGCGAAACGCAATCAGGCCGAGATGACGGTCCTCCAAGGCGGTCACCCCCCGCTCCAGATGATCCGGAAACCAAAGATCGTCGTCGGCAATGTAGCCGACGTATTCGCCTGAGGTCTGCCGTAAGACCACATTGCGATGGGCGTATCCGAACCCCTTGCCTTTTCTAAATGGATAGAAATGCACCCGGGGATCATCGAATGAGCGGACGATGGATTCGGTGTTGGAATCACAGCCATCCCCGACCACATGTAAATGGAAGGAGGGGTATGTCTGCCTCAGGACCGACTGAATGGAATAGCCGACGGTATGAGGGCGTCGATGCGTTGGCAATATGATGTCGACGACTCTGTGCATGGCGTGCACACATGAACAAATTTGGATGGTTTCCCGATCTGTGCAAATCTTATGTATTTGTGGTGCCACTGTCAATCAAATAGAAACGTCCCGCCTCATTGGTGCATGAATTAAGGCATCGATAGGGTAGAAGGGGGGCCTCCCGGGTTTGACTTCGAATCGCGATTTCCGCCCGCACTCCAACCCGTCGAGGCGACGTGGTAAAAATATTCGACAACCTTTCTCTAATCCGGTTATCATTCCGGGGAATTCGACGCGTGGTTTCACCTCCCGGGTCCTCCGGTTTCAATTTCGAGAAATCAACCTCCTCAAATGCCGCTTAATGAATCCATGGTGTATCCCCTCGTAACCATTGTCATACCGGTAAACAACGAGAGCTGGATGATTTTGAAGAAGCTTGAAGGAACCTTTGCCCTCGATTATCCCTCATTGTTTGAGGTCATCGTTATCGACGATGGCGATGACAGCACCTGTGAAATGGCCAGAGAGTTTGCCAAAAGAAATAATTTGCAAAGTAGGCTGAAGCTCGTTCACCTGGAAAAGAGAATGGGGAAGGCCCATGCGTTGAACGTAGCCCTTTCAATGTCCCTGGGGGAAGTGTTCGTTTCCACTGATGTCAATGCATCGGTTGACAAAGGCAGTTTGATCGAAATCGTCAATGCTCTGATGTTCGATGACCGCATTGCCTGCGTCAGTGGGGCGCGAACCGTGCCGGAGCCCAGGACCTTCGCCGAAAAGGGCGAGGCTCTATACTGGGCCATAGATACTTTCCTCAGGCGCAAGCAGAGCGAGTATTCGAATATAAGGACCTCAATCGGAGAGCTATCTGCATACCGAACCGACGTGGTGAGGGGAGTTGGGGGGTTTCCGGAAAAAGCGGTCTCAGAGGACTTTGAGATGACCATCTTGCTGGTCGCTCAGGGCTACAAGGTGAGGCTGTGCCCAGAGGCTACCGTCTCCGAACCCGGGCCTGCCACTGTTCGCGATTTGTATGAGCGCAAGGCGAGAACAACCTTTGGACTTCTGAACGGTCTGTATAACAATGTGTCCCTGATAAGACAATTGGACTTTCGGTCTGCGATTGTCATCGTCCTGAGCATCATTCTCCCTTGCTTGGTGGTCCTTTCATTTGTCCCAGTGGTGTTTCTCGTTCTCATGCTTAAGCGGGATATCGTCATTGTCTCAATGTGTGGTGCGGTTGCCATTGCCCTTGTCATTGCCTTGAGCACGAGGAGCCTCAAGAGTGTGCCCGTCTTTTGCATCTACCTGTTCATGATCTATTTTGCAGTTTTGGGTGGAATTTACAGGTTCTTATTTAGAGGGCAATCCTTCCCATGGAAGCGCCTGGAAAGCACCCGAAGGTAAATTCCGAAAAAAACCTGCCCGCAGGACCAGGCGGATTTCTGCTCAACTTCCCTGGACAATCTACGTTTTCTCACTCTATGAAATTGACTATTAGGGGTGGGAGTATGACTAGAGTGTTTACTGGGCCGCCGTCATACCTGGCTCCGTGATCGAACGGGAATGCTTAACGTGAGCGGAGCGGTAGGTCGAGTATTAATTTGGCCCCGTTGTTATTAACAGAACGACCCCAGCCCGACAAACCCGCTCTGTGTAACCTGAGGCCTCTTTGAGGCGACTTCAATTATTTCCAATCATCAGTTCTATCCGTTTCACTTCGTCGCGGCGCAGCGAGATGGGGATATTCCAGGAAGTGGTAATTCCTTCGAAGGTGAAGTTGCGCGCATAGGCCCAGTAATTGCCCGGAGGCAACCGTAAGAATCGCGCCAGGCCTTTCGCATCACTGCGGGTGCGGAACAACCTCTTCTTTTGCTCCAATTCCCTGAAAAGCTCCTCCTGTCGTTCCGCGCGTTGAAGCAGCGCCGCGTTTTTCTGCTCAATCTGGCGGCGTCGTTCCGCAAAGGATTGATTTTCGCGTTCGACCGCGAGCTGAGCCAATCGGATGGCGATTGATGTTTTATCAACAGGCGGGAGCCGGTTGAAATCCGTATCGAGGGCTTTGGCGAGTTCCAGTTTTTGGT
>JBAVHJ010000358.1:0-2148 GCA_049685715.1 Terriglobia bacterium
TCCCAACTCCATAGCAGGTTGTACGCCAGCTCAGACAGGCGGGAGAGCGGTGCGGGCAGTGCGGGTCGGACTAAAAACTCACGAATCGGCTGAATATGAAATGGCATACCCTAGAGGGCTACCTTCAAGATACCAGATCGACGGAAAGGAGCCGAAACTGCAGGATTTTGTCGAGTGTGCGACATGAAAATGATGGATTGCGGATTCTCCTTTTTTGGGGCCTGATTCTTAAAGTATGTAATACTTTAAGACAGGAGGCCCCATGCCAGACCCATTAGTGGCCTTGGTCGACGACAGATCCACGCTGCTCCGGCAGTTTGCCGAACTCGGCGACTTCCAGCCGGGTTCTATCACCAATGCGACCCGGCGCTGTGGCAGTCCCGCTTGCCATTGCGCCAAGCCCGATGACCCTGGGCACGGCCCGCATTCTCAACTCACGCAGAAAGTCGATGGCAAAACGGTGACTCAGAATCTGCCCTCTCTGGCAGCCGTCCGTAAGGCGGAAAGTGAAATCGCTGAGTTCCGCAAGTTCCAGACCCTGACCGGCGAGTTGGTCGATGTCAATCGTAAGATCTGCCGCCTGCGGCCCGTGGAGCAGACCGAACAGACGGCCCAGGAAAAAAAACGGCGCAGGCGATCCAAAAAGAAGTTGCCCACGAAGTAGATCGGTTCCTACGGATTGTTTTTCAGGAGCGCCGCACCAACAACGGCCGGCTCGATCTGGAAGCGGTCGAGACCGCTATGCGATCCGCCATGCACCAGGCCGGGGCCTCCGCACTGGCGCAACTGCTGCGATACGATCCGCCGGATGCGGACCACCGGACGGTTCCCTGTTCGTGCGGTTGCTCGGCCCGCTACAAGGAATTACGTTCCAAGACCGTGCTGACCGTGCTGGGGCCGGTCGAACTGAGCCGCCCTTATTACCTGTGCGCCGGTTGCTCGAAAGGACAGTATCCGGCTGACACCGAACTGGGTATCGCTGGTCTGGAATCCTCCCCTGGCGTAAGGCGCATGGAAGCTGTGGTGGGCAGTGAGATGCCGTTCGCTCCGGGATGCGAACCGATGAAGCTGCTCGCGGGTCTGGACGTCACCGCCAAAGCCATCGAACGCGCCGCAGAGGCCATTGGCGCGGAGATCGCCCTGCGGGACGAGCAGGAAATCGGGCGCGCCAAACAACTCGTCCTGCCCGTGGTTTCCCAACAGAATATCCCGAAAATGTATGTACTGATGGACGGCGTCCAGGTTCCCGTCGTGGCCGCCGAAACCGAGGGACGGACGGGCAGGATCGAGGGACAGCGCGCCCGCACACGCGAGTGCAAACTCGGCTCCGTGTTCACGCAGACCACGGTGGACGAGGAAGGCTGGCCCCTCCGCGACCCGGACTCCACCACCTACGTAGCAGCCATCGAAACCGCCGAAGAGTTCGGCTTCCGCATCTATACGGAGGCTTGGCGCAAAGGCTGGGAGTGGGCCACGACCAAAGTGGTCCTTGGAGATGGGGCCGTCTGGATCTGGAATCTGGCCGACCAGCACTTCCCCGGTGCCACTCAAATCGTGGATCTGTATCATGCCCGGCAGCATTTATGGAAAATGGCCGCCCTGCTCCACCCCCATGATCCGGCGGCCAAAAACCTCTGGATGATTCCCATGAAGGATCTGTTGGATGAAGGCAACATTGAACCTCTGGTGACGAACCTCCGCGAGATTGCGGCTGGTCATGCCGACGCCCATCCCGACCTGGCGGAGGAGGTTCTGAAAGAGGCCGAATATTTCGCCACCAATGCCGAGAGGATGCGCTATCCGAAGTTTCGTGAAAAGGGATTGTTCGTCGGCTCCGGCGTGGTCGAAGCGGGCTGCAAGAGCGTCATCGGCTCGCGCCTGAAGCGATCCGGCATGTTCTGGACTGTCCGGGGCGCCAACGCCATCATCGCCCTGCGTTGCTGCTGCATCAACGGGAGGTTCGAGGACTACTGGGAACAGGATCGGGTGGCGTGATCGATCCGTTCCTCTCACTTTTAAGTCTCACACCCGTATTACGGCCTTCCGCAGGAATGGTACACGCTCTCCGAAAACCAGTATCGGGTATTTCAGGCTACCGGCAACGAGATGTTCAAGGACTTTGCCGAAGTCTGGCACTACCCGCAGTAT
>JBAVHJ010000359.1:0-5431 GCA_049685715.1 Terriglobia bacterium
GAATGAGTCCGGATGGAACGGTCGTAAGTTTTCCGGATGTCAGAAAAAGGTTCACTTTCGAGTTTTCCGTGTCCAAAGTTGGGCCTTTGGTTTTTCAATAGTTTGTTCTCGATGGCCAGCAATAAGAATAGCATCAAGCTGTAATTCTTCAATGGGTTTAATCGAAAAACGAAAGGAAAGGCCCATGAGTCCACGGAGGGAAGAGGATGTTATCCATTTTCCAGTAAATCCGGTCCCCAGTGAACGAGGAAGCTGACACAGGCACGCGTGACCGGAAACGCCTCCGGATCAGGATTAACCCTTCCTCAGGGGACATAAGATTGCCTTGAAAACTTGCCTCGCAGGCTCTAAAATTGATGTTAATTGATCAGATCGCAGAGACTTATTTTTTTCTGGCCAGTGAGCCAAGAGAGGCGCTCTCTTGCCTGTCCGCGCCACCCGGCCGGGTACCGATGACAGCCGGTAAATACACGCAATGGTGATATGTCCGATTTCCTAATGAGGAGAAGAATATGAAAAGGGTTCTGTCGGTATTGGTTCTGGTTTCCTTGATCTGCCTGCCCATGTACGGGCAGAAGAAAGAGAACGAGCGAGTTGAGAACGCCGGCACCGTAATGACCGAAATTCTCAATGTACCTGACAACGTTCCACCACAACTCATCGAGAAGGCCGCTTGTGTTATCGTGCTTCCCTCGGTGCTGAAGATTGCCATTGGCATTGGCGGCAGCTATGGCCGAGGGGTGATGACCTGCCGGGGCGGGAAGGACTTTAACAGTACCTGGGGTGCGCCCACGATGATCGCACTGGAAGGCGGAAGCATTGGACTGCAGTTGGGGGGTCAAGCGACGGATTTTGTCCTGCTGGTCATGAATGACCGGGGCGCCCGATCTATCCTCAGCAGCAAAGTGAAACTGGGCGCCGATGCAGCCGCCTCTGCGGGTCCGAAGGGCCGCGACCTCTCCGCCGCCACCGACGCCAGCCTGCGCGCCGAAGTGCTGACCTATTCAAGATCACGGGGCGCCTTCGCGGGGATCTCACTCGAAGGCTCCACTCTGCGGCCGGACAACGATGCCAATAAGAGCGTCTATGGAAAAGAAGTCAGCGCCAAAGACATCGTCCTCAATGGCGCTGTGCCTCCGCCCGCCTCTGCCAAGGACCTGCTCGAGACCCTGAATAAGAAGGCACCCAAACGAGCTACGAAGTAACTGCGCCGGGTGATCCGGGTGGCGTCCCGCAGAGACGGGGTGCCGCAGGCATGCGCTCTCTGCATGCCTGCGCTTGAACCAACCCTCCGTCGTTCTCTTTGGAAATGGCAGGGCGAAGAGAGGTGTGTCTGGCGTCTTCCTGATCTCTAGACAAATTCCGTCCAGATCAAAATTTCTGCCGGTTCCCAGTTCCTCTAGTGCACCACAAAGGGCTTGAAGACACCTCGATCCGATCGCAGGCATGCAAAGAGCGCATGCCTGCGGCACCCAGCAAAAACCGACAATCTTTTTCAGGATGACTCCACGAAATCCTTCCGTTCACGTTCGGTTTGTGAATATCCTCACGTGCATTATTGACGACCTTCCATCTCTCTGCTAGTATTCATTCCTCGCCCGTCGTGATTTGACGTTCCTTCCGAGGGGGTAGCAACACCAATCATTATGCGTAAGCGCCCATTCTCTGAATCTCTGCAAATCATCGCGCGGGGGTCTGTCAACTGGTTTGCCGAGCGCCCCATTGTGGTCTCTTTTGAGGTCACTGATTCCTGCACCTGTTTCTGCAAGCACTGTGACCACGGTGGCGACCGGGACACCTCCAGAAACATGAAACCGGCCGATTACCGCCATTATATGAACATGTTGCGGCCGAGCGTGGTCCAGATTTCGGGCGGTGAACCGTTGATGCGAGACGACATCGTGGAGATTGCCCGCAACATTAAAGGCGATTCGGGATTGCCCTACCTCATCCTGGTTTCGAACTGGTCGCTGATGACCAAAGAGCGCTACCTGGCGTTGCGAGGAGCGGGTGTCAATCAATTTTCTGTCAGCCTCGATTTTCCGGACGAACGCCACGATGACTTCCGGGGCTGTCCCGGCCTGTTCCAACACATGGGCCGCATCATCCCCGAACTGGCCGTCCTGGGCTACGATGACATTGTTCTCAATAACTGCATCACAAGCGAAAATGTCTCAGAAATCAATAAGGCTGCCGACAAAGCCCGGGAATGGGGCGTCAATATCAGCTATAGTGCCTATACATCACGACGCACCGGATGCCGGGACTACTTCCTCAACTCGCCGGAGCAACTGGCCATCCTGAAGGAACAGTTCGACGGGATCAAGGCGCGCATGGACGAGTCCCACTGGGTCGCCAATTCCCCATCCACGCTCGATTCGACGCGTCACTACTTCGAAAATGGCAAAGCCGCAGGGTGCAAGGCCGGCCTCCGCTTCCTTGTGGTCACCAGCGATGGTTCTTTGCAACCCTGCTCCATGCAGTTCAAACGGTACGCCCTTAATCAACGCTCCCGCATGGTGGAAGAATTTTCGCGGCAAAACACCTGTGACGAATGCTACGTTTCCATCCGCTCCTACCTGGACAAGAGCTTCCCGCAGATCTTAAGAGAAAACGTGGCCGGATTCTTCTCCTTCAAATCACGTCAGCCTTCCTGCTAGACCTCGCACAAAGCCCATTGACTGCAAAGACGCAGAGGATTTCACCTCTGGCATTTCCTGTGCCATAATCAAGAGCGATTCAACAAGGTTGCAAGGCAAGGGACAGACACCGGCCTTCAATAAGAGAAGGGACAGACACCAAGCTTAGAAAACTTTCTGGAGTTATGAACGTAAGGTGTCTGTCCCTAATCTTCCCGGATTTTCCAATGACCACAACAAAACTGAGGCGTGTTCAGATTGTCGATTCGCACACCGGGGGTGAACCGACACGCGTCGTCATCAGCGGCGGGCCGGATCTGGGCAAAGGCCCGCTTGCCGAACGATTGAACCGGTTCCGACACCAGTACGACCGCTTTCGTTCGGCGATTGTGAACGAACCCCGTGGCTCCGATGCGGTGGTCGGGGCGTTGCTTTGCGAGCCCGTCGATCCTTCTTGTGCAGTCGGGGTCATCTTCTTCAACAACGTAGGTTTTCTCAGCATGTGCGGGCACGGAACGATCGGGGTGGTGGTGACCCTCGCTTACCTCAACAGAATTAAGCCGGGCAAGCATCGTATTGAGACCCCCGCAGGGATCGTCGAGGCGAAACTGGATGAGAACGGCGGAGTGAGTGTGGCCAATGTGCCCAGCTATCGGCTGGCGACTCATGTGACCGTGGATGTTCCGGGATATGGAAAGGTGACCGGCGATGTGGCCTGGGGCGGCAACTGGTTTTTTCTAGTCACCGATCCGGCCGTGTTGCAACATCGGCTGACCTTGGACAACCTCGAAGACTTGACCGACTTTACTTGGAGGATCCGCCAGGCCCTCCACGAGCAAGCTATCACTGGAGCCAATGGGCAAGAGATCGATCACATTGAACTTTTCGCTCCTTCTCGTCTCGAAGGAGTGGACAGCAAAAACTTTGTATTGTGTCCGGGAAAGGCTTATGACCGTTCGCCTTGCGGAACCGGCACCAGTGCGAAGATGGCGTGTCTTTACGCCGATGGAAAGCTCAAGGAAGGCCAGGTATGGCGGCAGGAAAGCATTGTGGGCAGTGTCTTCGAAGGCAGTGTCCAGGTCGTGGATAACAAAATCATCCCTACGATCAAAGGTTCAGCGTTCGTCAACGCTGAAACCACGTTGATCTTCGATGAAGAGGATCCGTTCTGCTGGGGGATCCGGAAATGACCTCGGCCGGGTTTGATGTTGCGATCATTGGCGCAGGGATCGTCGGCGCGGCCTGTGCGGCTGAGTGCGCCCAGGCAGGCATGCGTGTCGTGGTCATCGAGAGCGACCTCATCGGCGGGGGCGCCACCAGCGCCGGGATGGGTCACCTTGTTGTGATGGATGATTCTGAGGCACAATTCGCGCTGACGCGGTATTCACAAACGCTCTGGAATGAACTCGGGCCCCGGTTACCCGCCGATGTCGAATATGAATGCTGTGGCACGATCTGGGTGGCCGCCGATGGCGAAGAGATGGCCGAGGTGAAGCGCAAGCAACGGTTCTTCGAATCCCGTAACGTCCCGGTCGAGGTCCTTGACGCGAAAGCTCTTGAAGAAGCCGAGCCGAATTTGCGGAAGGGTCTGGCAGGAGGGTTGTTGGTTCTGGAGGACGGCGTGGTCTATCCGCCCTGTGCCGCACGCTACCTCCTCGAACAAGCTAAAACTTGCGGTGCTGAGGTGCGAATGGGACAACCGGCCATCGAAGCGAGCCGGGAAGGGGTCAGGCTTCGCGACGGGACTCGCATTCCCGCACGCGTCACAGTCAACGCGGCAGGCGCCTGGTCACCACAACTCACCCCGGGGGTGGAGGTGCAGAAACGCAAAGGCCACCTCGTGATCACGGATCGATATCCCGGGTTTGTTCATCATCAACTCGTTGAGCTGGGTTACCTCAAGAGCGCCCACTCGTTCACTTCGGATTCCGTTGCCTTCAATGTTCAGCCCAGGCGAACGGGGCAAGTACTGATTGGATCGTCGCGCCAGTATGGAGTGGACGATTTGAAGGTGGAGGCCATGATGCTCCACAGGATGCTTCAGCGCGCCTGTGAATACATGCCCGGGCTGGCCCAGCTCTCCACCATTCGAGCCTGGACGGGATTTCGTCCTGCTACCCTCGACAAACTGCCGCTGATCGGCCCTTTCCCCGGAGCGGAATGGCTCTTCCTCGCGACGGGACACGAGGGGCTCGGCATCACTACTTCACTCGGCACAGCAAAATTGATGGCAGATCAACTGCTGAATCGTCCTGCTCAGATTCCAGTTGAACCTTATTTGCCCGCCCGTGCAAAGCAAGGGGCAATCCATGCCTGAAACTGTCAGTCTGTCGATCGATGGCGTCCCGGTGAGGGTGCCAGCGGGAACCCCGGTTGCCATTGCCTTGATGACCTCCGGCCGGACATCGTTTCGCAGGTCGGTGACGAGCGAGCCCCGCGGCCCGCTGTGTGGAATGGGGATCTGCTATGAATGCCGCGTGACCATCAACGGGAAGCCGCACTGCCGGAGTTGTCAGATCCCCTGCCAGGAGGGGATGGATGTGCGAACCGATGGATAAGCTTCGTCACGATTGCGATGTACTTGTCGTAGGTGGAGGCCCCGCCGGTCTTGCAGCCGCGAGCTGCGCGGCTCAAGCTCGAGTTCGCGTGGCAATCATCGATGACAACCCGCACCTGGGAGGACAAATCTGGCGTGAAGACCAATACAAACAAAGCACTCCGGAGGCTGTGGACTGGTTCAAGAAAGTGCGTGCTGCCAAGGTCGAACTAATCCACGGCGCGAAGGTTTTCAA
>JBAVHJ010000360.1:0-23541 GCA_049685715.1 Terriglobia bacterium
GGGCCACCAGTTTGCCCTGTAGCGGGGTCATCCCCTTCCATAAAAAAGCCATGTATTGTGAGAAACCAATGGCACCCGAGGCCCCCGACAATGGCGCGCTGTAGAGGATCATCCAGATAAAGAGAAAGGACATGAGCCGGCCCCATCGATCTGGCCCGTACGCCTCTCGCAAGTAGAGGTAAGAACCGCCGGAGCCGGGCAGCGCCGCCCCAAACTCCGCCCACACCAGTCCATCGCACATGGAAATCAGGGCGCCGAAAATCCAGCCCAGCATCGCCTGCGGGCCACCCATGGCCGCAAGGATCGCCGGGAGCGTGATAAACGGCCCGACACCAACCATGTCGATCATGTTTAGGGCCGTGGCCTGCCACAGACCGATACCACGAATCAACTGGGGCGAAGTGTTTGGGGAGTCAGACATTGGGCAAAGAATGTTGGGTAGAACGGGTTCTCTGTCTCATTAAAACTCTTTGCTTGCCTGCACGCGTGAGAGAGAAATGAGGTTGGCGAAGATGCGGTAAGCGCCGCTCACGCCGGCAGGAAACTGGCGGAACCAAGAATACCCGGTATAGACATAGTTTCCCCTTCCGTATTTGGCGAACAGCATTCCGCCGGGCTGGTCCTTTTCGCCGGGATCGTGTGAGGCGAGGAGTGGAGTGTAATGTCCCTCCCACGACCGCATGAAGTTGAGGCCGCGTTCCTGGACCCAGCCATCAAAATCCTTCTCCGTGATCACATTTGGAAAGGAGAAGATGCGGCTCCCGGGAGCGAGGATTTGAACGGGGGCGTTTTCATCCACGATGCGGTCAAAGTCATTGGCACTCCGCTCCAGTTCGTGCCCCGCCTTTCCGGCAGAGGTTCCCTCCCGGACGATGTCCGAGCGTTGCCAGCGGAGCATCGGGTATGGGCCGTATTGACGGGCAGGATCCGCGAAGGTCGCGATCTCTTCCGCTGTCTGGGCCCCCCTGAGTTTATCGAGCTTGTTCAAGAGCTCCTCTCGCCGGGAATTCTCATCCTCACTCTCGGAGGAATTCATCTCGTTGCGTCGAACCAGGGCGGGTTTCAGGCCAAAAGACGATGAGTTGTATTGGACGATCAATGTGCCGCCCTGCTTGACATAGTCGAGCAAGCGCCCGTTGTTTTGGTTCAGATCGCGGCGCACATCATAAGCGCGGATCCCGGTGACGATGGCATCGAAGCCGGTGAAAGATCCGATGCCAAGGGCCTGCTCATCGAGCAGGGAAACGTTGACGCCCATTTGTTCGAGTGCCTCCGGGACCCGATCGCCGGTTCCCATGATGTATCCGATTTTCAGCCTTGGTGGCACCTTGAGCGCCGTAATGTGCGCGACTGTCTGTGAGGCGCGGTAAAAATACTGTTCCCGGATGTGCGGATAGGAGATCTTTTGAAACCCCCGCGCAAAATTCCCTTTCCCTACCGTGGCAACGGCCAGAATGGGATAGTCCCCCGGAGGCGCACTGGGAGGAACCCGCATCACAAATTTCTTCAAGATCACCTGTTCTTTGCCGGCTGTCGAAAAAGCCGTGGTCATGGGAGTGGAACCCCAGCCTCGGGGCAGGATCAGCTTCACCGTTCCATCCACCCTTTCTGCGCCCTCGCTTTCCAGGCGAACATAGATCGTCTTGGACTGCGACACGGCCGAACGGGCGATGATCAACTGGTCGGGCAGACTGGAGATTGAGAGGGTCGGCACCACCTTGAAGTCCTGGTGTCTTTCGCCGTACTGAGGGTCCACGTGGACATACTCCAGCGGCCGCACCACCTGAAAGGAGGCGCCCGAGGGGTCATCGGCAACGCGGAAGGTGGCCACAAAAGGGATCTCGGGCGGGTTTTCCGCGCGTCCCACCAGGGCCTGATTCGCGATGGCGTATCGATCCCCTTCCCGCGGCAGCCTCAGCCAGTACTCTTCCGTCGGCAGTGCGGCGGTGGAAGCAAGGGCGGAGAACTTCCACACGATGCTTTCGTTGTATTGCAACGCCTTCAGATCGCCCGAGGTTTTCTTCACGGTCCAGTCGCGATGCGGCTCGGCCTCTATGGTCACAGGATCAATGCGGACATCGCTGCGATTCAAAAGCGTGGCGGTGACTTTGACGCTGGATCCCGGGGTGAGCGAGGGCTGATCCGCCCGGACATCAAAGCTGAGTCCAAGTGCTGCGATGAGCGCTTCTGTAAAATCCTCTTCCTTGGATCTCAAACGATCTGCCAGGCTGAATTGATGCTCCCCGCTGAGTGCGCTCGACAAGACCTGCTGTCGCAAGAATCGTAGTGCCTCGATTCCCCTGATCAGGAGGGGCGCACAGGCAGACGGATGTTCGTCGTTGGCTTGGCCGGCAATCTCCCTGGCGAGCGAATCGATCGCGGTCAGTCCGGGAGAGAGGAACGGGGCACGGTCTAACTCGTCGTCCGCCAAGGAAGTCCATGCTGAGATTTGGGCGTGGAATTCCTGCTGAAGGGATTGTTGGGCAGTCACGGTATCCGAAACGGTTTGCGGAGGCAGCGAGGACCGCGGAGGGTTCGCAGGCCCGGCGGAACGGGCAGAGTCGATCAACCTGAAATAAACCGGATGGGCGCCCTTTCGCTGTTCCGCTCCCTGGCCTTGTGATTGATGCTCGCTTCGTCCAATCGCAGCAACTTCGGTCAGCGTTTTCGCAAGTTTGGGGCTGAATTGTCCAACGTCAACAGAAAAGCTGCCGGGTTCGTGCGAGTCGCGTGCCATCACATAGAGTTTTTGAGCCTGCCACGGATGCAGCCCTTGCGCCAGCTGCTCAGGATAGCGGGAAGGGTCGGCCGCCGCGCGAAAGGCCTCCGGGGTCAGGATCCCAATGGCCTGATGATGTCCGTGCCCATCCTCCGTCGTGCCCCGCCAAACAGAGACGATGATGTCGGGGCGATAACGCCGGATGATTCGAACCATGTCACTCAAGACCGCATCTCGCCCCCACTTGGCAAACGCTTCATCCGGGTTCTTTGAGAATCCGAAGTCGTAGGCCCGAGTGAAGAATTGCTGACAGTGGTCGTATCCGCGGGCCGCCAACATTTCCTCAGTCCGGAGGATGCCCAGACTATCGAACAGTTCGGGCCCGATTAAGTTCTGACCCCCTTCACCCCGCGTCGCTGACAAATAAGCGCACGGCACAAACACTCCTTGCGATAAATAGGCCAGCAGGGCGCTGTTCTCATCGTCGGGATGTGCCCCCGTCATCAGGACGCGGATCGCCGCCGGCAGCCCATGGGCGCGCTCATAAAATGTCCTGGTGCCCTGAGCCGGTGCACACTGAGAGAACAAGACGAGGAGGAGCCCACATAGAGCCCAAGGTTCGTGGAATACGCGATCGAGTCTTCGGCCGCCCTTCGAACGAAAGCAATGCCACGCCCTTTCCAGAACTTCGATACGAGCTTTTGTCATGAACATCGGTGAAATTCCGGAGGCATCGGATTTGACCACGAACTGCTAAGAAAGGTCTTCGGGGGACTCGATCGAACGTTTTCGGCTCGTACGAACCTTCTCGAAGATAGAGTAAACCAGCACGATGACGACACAGGCGGCCACGGATGTGTATAAAGGCGTCAGGATGACGTGCCTCATGAAAATATGCTGGGCATCACTCATGTTGAGATTGTGGTGCTTGTAATGCGTCTCGAGAGAGGCGTAAGTACTCAACAGCGTCGCAATCAAGGTCATGAATCCATTGACATAGCCCAGCGCAAAACCGGCCGCAAGCAATCGTCGAAGTTGCTCTCCCGTTTCCTTTGCCATGGCCACGCCCAGATAGATGGCAAGCACATAGACAAAAACCGTGGAACTGAAAAATTGGGTGATCTGTTTCGGGATCCCGGCGACCTCCATGGCAAAACGCAATGGAGTCACCAAGATTAGCACCAAGAGTGGCCACTGAAGCCAATCCATCAAGTTTTTCTCGTCATCCATGTAAGGGACCCGAAGAGCAGCTATCAGCAATCAGCTTTCAGAAATCAGCTTTCAGCCATCAGGCGTCAGCCATCAGCCTTTAGCGGTCATTACGCTGCTTCGAGCCTGCTAAGTTAAGAGCTGTCTAAGCCCAAAGAGACTATGCAAAGCAGGTTCCTTAAGCGCCTAAAGCCAATAACTGAACATTATTGGGACATAGCTGATGGCTGAAAGCTGACAGCTATACCCTGAAAGCTGATTGCTGCTCCCTCTTACTACGTACCCGTGCTGCTATAGTTTCTTTCCCCTGCATGCCACATGACGAGGGCTAACCCGAAAAAACCGACCGCCACCACCGGGACAAAATAGTAATAATGAGCAAATTCCTTCCGCCCGAGAAATCTCACGGCGGGGTAAAACGACGCAAAGGCGAAGGGAATAATCCAGCTCAGGAGGAACTGAAGGAACACGTTATAGATTGAAAGAGGATACCGGCCGAATGCCAGCATGTTGTACACCGGCGGGACAACACCGATCTTGTCCTCGAAAAAGAACGAAACCGTCGTCAGGATAAGGAAGGTCGAGACGTAGATCGCCGCGCCGCAGAACACCATGATCACAGCAAGGGCAATGTCTTCGATGCGCCACTCCAAACGGAGCTTGTGTGAACAGTACACAACAACGAACAGGCCGGTCACGCTTTCCTGGGATGACTCCAATCGAAAGGCTTCAAAAAGCACCTGGAACATGGAGTGAACTGGTCGGAGCAGGATGCGGTCGAACTTGCCCTGAATGATGTAGGTCTCGCCAAATTGATATAAGTTTATACTCAATACATTAAAGAATCCGAGGGGAATCAGGGAAAATCCGTACAGGAAGAGGAGTTCGTAAAACGACCACCCTTTGAGACTGGGTATTTTTGAAAAGAGGACCAGCACAAAACCAAATCCCAGCAGGGTTGCTGTGAAGGAGGTGCCAATGGCAATAAAGAAATCAGCTTTATAGGCCAGGCGGACCTTGGCGTATTGGGCAAAGTAGTTGATGAACAAAATGAAATGCCGTTTCATGGAAATAAGTTCAAAGTTCAAAGTCCAAGGTCCGAAAACAGTTCAGAGTCAGATTTCCGTATTGGGGCCATCCCATTTCGGTCGGCCTTCTGACTTCTGGCTTCCGACTTCGGTCCATTCGAGAGAAATCACTTCCCGAACGCACATTCATCCTCCCTGGACTGAGAGCCTCCGGATCGACCTCGCCCACCACCATTCTCCCAGGAGGAAGATGACGATTGCCCAGAAGAGCTGAATTGCCAGCATTTCAAGGATTCTGGCGCCCTGAATTTTCCCAAGATAAATCAAAACGGGGGTAAAACTGATGTGTTGAAAAGGCAAATAAGTCAGCACACGCTGAACGCTGTATGGAAAGAAAGACATCGGGATCAACAACCCCGAAAACAGTTCCAGCAGAAAATACTTCGCCCGCAACAGACCCTGGATCGACTTTAAGCGGATGGCACAGGTCCCAAAGATGAAATTGATCGTGGCCACAATAAAGAAAGAAAGTACTGTTGAAATGAAAAAGGCCACAAAATGGACGGCGCTCGAGGGCCCGCTCACGGGAAACACCAGCGAGATGACCACGGCAGCGGGTGCGGTGAGCATGAAGAGACGGAAACAGCTTTCGCCGAGCGACTGGGCGATCACGGACCACTGGACATGGATCGGTTTGATGAGCGTCATCGAGATCTTCCCTTCCATGACGTCATTGGCCATATCCTGATCGATCGTGCTGAAGTAAAAAGACCGGATGATCCAACCCAGCGCGACGTAAGTCACCATCTGTTTCAAGTTGAATCCCTCAATGCGCTCACTGTTGAGGAAGATCGCCCGCCAAATAAAATAATACACCGTGACGTTGATGAAGTAGGTAATCACCCCGGTATAGTAGCGGAGCCGGTAAGCCAGGATATTCACGAAGCCCACGCGTGCGAACTCGAGGTAGGTTTTAATCCAGGTCAGCATCTTGTAATCACTTTTCCTGAATTCCGGAATACAGGATTATCTGGTGTTGAAGACGGAGGATTGTAACACGAAAGAAACACACGGCGGCGAGGCGCGCTCGCCGCCGGGGGGGGGTCAGGACGGCCTATGAAACGCCAGAGGAATTCAAGCCTCAACGCGGGGCGGCCAGCTTCCCCACGGCAAGGGCTGTCCCATCGTCGGCAAAGAAATTTAACGTCGCCGATGTCGGCACCCCGAACGCCAGGAGAATGAATTGTGTTTGATATCCGCCTCCATCCGCCACTTGGGGAAAAATGATCGGTGCAGACGGGGCTTGAAGTGCATCGGCCACCGGGAACGTAGACATCAGAAATTCATTTCTCGAGTTCGTCAGGGAGCGCAGGGTCAAAGCCACAAACGGATTTGCCGAACTCAGATCCAGCACTCCCGTAAAACCATCAGGCAGTCCGGGGATGATCTGGCCGGTAAACTTGGCGTCATGCCCGTTGCTGGCGAGGTTTATGCTCCCGCTTCCAGCGGGCGTGCTTCCATCGGACTGGAAGGCGTTGAACGCCACATTGACGGCGGAACTCCCTGTTGCCGCGATCGCCACGCCGGTATCATGACCCCCTGATTTATCAACATAAATCCTTACATGACTGACGGGGGTCGCTGCGGGGATCCCCGTTTCGGTCACAAGAACCCCGCCCTGAGAAAGGCTGAGAATGCCCGCGCCCACGGGCGTCGAGGTTCCGTTGTCGGGAGCCAATTGAATCGAGCCGGTTACAGCGGCAACCGGAGAGCCGTCACTCACCAGACGGAAGAGCCCGCCGGGCGGGATACTGTACCGGAAGCTATCGCTGGGAGCAACGTCTCCCACTCGATGTATCACCTGCGAGCCCCCCGGGCTGCTGAAAAACCTCAGGGTCCCGGTCTCGATAGCGTTCGAGGTATTCAGGAGAATCAGCGCTGTCTGGTTACCATTCCCGTCCGCAAAGTGTGGAAAGAATAGCGGTCCTGAGGAGAGCGGCTGGGTCAAATCTGAAACCGGGGTGGTGGTGAGCAGAGTGTCGCCGCGCTGATTGGTTGTCAGGCGTAGGGCCACGATGGACATCAGCTGGATACTGGAAATGTCAAGCGAGCCAAATTGGGTGGCTGATGAGAAGTTGGGCGGAAGATTGAAATCCGGGGCCATCTCTTTCAACTCGGTAATGAACACCGCACGATGTGCCTCCGGGGGGATCACCCCATTGCCCACGGCCAACTCATTACCATTTGCATCGCGGAGTCGAAACTGAACGTTTGCTGTCGTTCCACCCAGATTGACCAGGGCAATGCCGGTATTTACGCTGATCGTCCCGAGTCCCTCATGGTCGTCCTTTGCGGGGATGCCAGTGCGGAAATCAATAAACACGCGGGCCGTTTTTGTGGGCGGTGATATCGGCACCCCCGCCTCGCTGACGACGACATTGTTCTGTCTCAAGCTGAAGACAGCGGTTCCATTCACGGTATTGGTGGGACTTGTCGTCACCGTGGCATAACCCGCATGAACCAGATTGCCCAGCCCCGTCGTCGTGCTGGAGGCTGCCCCGCCACCGGAAACGGTCAGGTTCACTCGCGTATTCCCACCGTTTGCTACATCCTGCGTGATGGCGAAAACCAGGCCGGCGACCGACAAGGTTCCCACGCGTGGAAGCCCCTGCGAATTTGCTGCCACGGAGTAACTCACCGTTCCATTCCCAGTGCCGCTGCCCCCTGAAATGATATTGATCCAAGATTCACTGCTGGCGGCCGTCCATGAGCACAGCGACGCCGCGCTCACTGTCAGCGTTCCCGTCCCGCCGCTCCCGGTAAAGGACTCGGTCGCCGGGGAGATTGAATACGAGCAGCCCAGGTTGGTGGAGGCAAGGCGACTCACAGCCCCACCCAACCCGACCACATAGATTTCTCCGGCCTCGTCTTCTCCAAAGGAGGAAATGTTCAAGCCGCTGTTGAGTAGAACGGTCTGTGTTCCGTTGTTCAACATCACAATTTCCCCGGAACAGAAATCGCCGAAAATATACGCACCGGCGGGCAGGCTCCCCCGAGTCCCCCGATAGACATACCCCCCCGTGATCGAACACCGGGCGGGAACGGAGGGAGACGTCTGGGCATGGGGGTACTCGGCGATTGGAAAGATGAAACCACTCGTGTTGGCGCACAACGTCGGGTCATTGTTGGTGCAATGGTTTCCCTCAAAGATGCGCCATCCATAATTGCCCCCAGCCGTAACGATGTCCACTTCTTCCCAGTGGTCCTGGCCGACATCGCCGACAAAGAGTTGCCCTGTCGCGCGGTCAAACGAGAATCGAAACGGATTGCGCATCCCCACGGAAAAGATCTCAGCCCTCCCTCCCCCCGAGACAAAGGGATTGCCGGGCGGCGAAGAGTAAGCCACGGAGCCGTTCGGATGATCGACATCAATGCGAAGGATCTTGCCGAGAAGTTCATTGGTGTTCTGGGCCCGGTTGCCGGGGTCGTTCCCCGAACCACCGTCCCCCATCCCGATGTAGAGAAATCCATCCGGCCCAAACGTAACCATCCCTCCGTTATGATTGACGAACGGCTGGGGAATGATGAGCAATATCTTCTCCGTGGGATCGGCAACATTGGCGTCTGATACCGAGGCATGATACTCCGCGATGACCGTGGCTCCGTCGACCGCCCGCGTGTAGTCGACGAAGAAACGCCGGTTCGTCAAGAACTGGGGATGAAAGGCAAGACCCAGTAGTCCCTGCTCTCCGCCAAAGACTAGTCTGGATGAAATATCAAGAAAAACAGTGGGTGTGGAAGCGCCCGGCTGTAATACCTTGATGCGTCCTATCTGCTCCTCGATGAAGAGCCGATTGCTTCCATCCTGAGCACTGGTCACGAAAAGCGGGTTGGTCAGTCCGGTCAGCACCGGTTGCAATTGGATAGAAGCCTGTACAGGACCTGTTCCCGAGGCCTCGCTGTAACTTCGCTCGGCTTGAATGAAAAGAACTCCCACCAGGGACATCGTTAAGAATAATCCGAAACGTGGCTTGTTCATGGACATTCCTCCGGCCATTGATTTTGTCTCCAGGGTGTCTGAGTATGGAGAGATAAAACACCTCCCACACCCCTCTGTCCCAGGGCGTTCCTGGTCACGCCTCGCCGCCAACCAAGGCTACCCGTATACTTCAGATTGGAATTTGGGCTAGATCATTATAACGCTATTCATGTTCTCCGCCATCCAAGACAGTCGGGGAAGCATTAAAGAGTGAAACCATAGGCAGGAGTTCTACAGGCGCAACTCGAGAAAGGGTCACATCAGACCCTGCCCAAGGGAGGCCTCTCCCCTTCCCTTACTCCAAACGCTCAGGATGGCGCAACCAGCGCTTCGCTGCCCTGGGTATATATTTTTTTGACAATTTCTTCGATGGATTCTTCTTCGATCAGGATGTCTCGCACCTCGAGAGTGTTGACAATTTGGCGGAGGATCTCTTCGGAAGGGATGCTATTACGGTCATAAACGATCCGGCACTTCAACTCGTCAACGGGTTCAAGCCTCAACCCGTTGGACGCCGTGTCCGAGGTCGACGGCAGATGCAGTGTCAGTTTGGCCAGGGCGGCATTCAACTGATCAATCTTCGGAAGTTCGGACTTGTCTTTCAGATACAGGGTAATCTGGTTGATCTTCCCGAGACGGCGCTTGATGTCCTCGAGCGATCCATCGAAGAGAATCTTTCCGTGATCGATGATCATGATTCGCTTGCAGAGTTCTTCAATGTCCGCCAGATCATGGGTCGTGAGAAGGACCGTCGTTTGAAATTGTGGGCTGATGGTTTTCAGGAATTCCCGAATGCTTTCCTTCCCCACGACATCAAGGCCGATGGTCGGCTCGTCGAGAAACAGCAGGGGGGGATTGTGCAACAAGGAAGCGGCCAGATCACAGCGCATGCGCTCGCCCAGCGACAGTTTTCGAACGGGGGTGTGGAGGAAATCTCCCAAGCGCAGAATTTCATTGAACAGCGCCATGCGAGCGTCGAAATCCTTTTGCGAGACGTCGTAGATGCGTCGCAGCAGCTTGAAGGATTCGATGACGGCAATGTCCCACCACAGTTGCGTGCGCTGGCCGAACACGACTCCAATGGTTTGGGTGTAATGCTTGCGATCCCGATGCGGGACAAAGCCGTTGACCACGATTTCTCCCGCTGATGGAACCAGGATCCCGGTCAGCATTTTGATGGTAGTTGATTTTCCGGCCCCGTTAGGACCGATATAACCCACCATTTCTCCCACGGCGATGTCGAACGAAATGTCGTCAACGGCCTTAACCTGATGGTACGTACGCACAAACAGATCCTTGAGGGCCCCCGCGACCCCTTCGCGGCGTTTGAAGGTGCGAAAGTACTTGCACAACCCGTTCACATGCACGATCGTGTCATTCATAGGGATGCCGCCAGTTCGAAATGGCCCAGGGAGTTTATTGTCGATCCCAAACCCCCTGGATTCTAACAAAGCAGACGCGGAGGGGCAATTCGGCCCGAAACTCGAATTGAAATTCCAGTCAAATCTCGGTTGTGAACTTTGGAGCTACATGTAATTCATCCACCCTCGCCCCGTGGCTTGAATATCGCCGGAGGGTTCGTTGGAACACGCGATGACCCCATGTGTTGCTCCTCCTTTTTTCGGAGGTGCGATCTCCGCCTAGGAGAAGACGTCACATTCATCGTTGATGAACTGACTCCCGGTGTGATTAAATCGCTCCCCATGACATCTCAACCCTCCGGGGCGGCTCAAAATCGGGCCTTGCTTCGAATTTCATCCTGGATCCTGGCGGTGGCATGGGGATTCGTCACCCTGGTGACCAGCGGCCAGATCGGATCCAAGCCCGGGTCCGCGGAAAAAGCGGCTCGGGTGGATGCCATATTTCAATCGCTGAAAGAAAATTCACCCAAGGGCAAGAGGCCGCCGCAGAACTCCACGATTAGAATCACCGAAGATGAGTTGAATGCTTATCTCGAGCAGGAATACCGCAAGAAACCACACAGTGGGATGAAGTCCGCCTCCGTGAAATTATTCGACGGCAACCGGATCGCGGCTGATTCGATCATCGATGTGGACGAAATCCGGAGCGACAATTCCATGGGATTGAAGATGCTCACCTGGCTGATGAGCGGAAATCAATCGCTCCACGCCGAAGCCAAGCTGATTTTCAAGGACAATACCGTCACTTATCAACTGGAACGCGCCCGGGTCAATGACGTCACCCTGCCCAATGCCCTCGTGGAAAAACTCATCGAGATATTAGCCCGCAAGCAGTCCCAGAGGATGGATGTGACCAAGCCCATCCCGCTTTCCTCTTCCATCAAACACGTGGAGATTCAGCAAGCCCTGCTGATCATCCAAACTTGAGGGTTGGCGAGGGAAAGGGTGTTCGCTTCACCCGGCAAAGTCAGCGGATGGGGGCCCCCGCACAACAGATTCAATCCTCAGCGACCGTCTCTCGCTTGCGGGCCTTACGGGTACGATGAATGCAATAAACCAGCACCCCGGTCAGCAGCCACAGAAGGCCGATCAAGATCGCGCGACGAGACAGGTAGAATAATTCCCCGATCACCCCGACCAAAGCGAGACAGGCCAGCAAGGGTTGTCCCCCCACGGAGATCGGAATACGGAAGGGGCGTTCCTGATCCGGTCTCTTCCGGCGCAAGATCAAGACCGATAGATTGACAAACACAAACACAATCAGTGCCGCGAACACTCCGGCGGAAGCCACCACGGCAATATTGCCGATCGTAGTCAGGAGGACTCCAAGGGCGCCCAGGACAAGCGTTGCCACGGACGGGGAGTGAAAGCGTGGATGAATCCTCGCAAGGAATCCGGGGAGCCGTCCATCCCTTGCCATAGCCAGACCGACGCGGGGTGCCCCGATCAAGCAGCCCATCCCCGCTGTGGCCGTGGCCGCCATGCCGGCCAGAGCAATGAAGGCGGGCGCAATGGATGCAAAAAATGACTTCGTCGAAAGGGCAGCTCGCATGGCCGTGGCCAGCGGCGCATCCAGCTTCGGCAACAGACTCCATTCCACCACGCGAACACTGGTCCAACCCACCAGGGTATAAAGCAGCACGACGGTCAGAATCGAAGTTACTGTCGCCAGGGGAACATCCCGTCGAGGATTTTTTGCCTCTTCTGCAAGCGTGCAAATCGCGTCGATGTGTGTTTGTCCAAAGGCCACAATAGCCGCCGCGGCCACAACGCCGGCCCACCCCAGCGGCATGAATGGAACCTGCGCCATCGGGGCGGCGATGCGGGCGGTCGCAAGACCCAGGACAATGAATATGGCGAGGGCCAGTATCTTCACAAAAACCAGGACGTTGATCACGTGTTTGGAAAGTTTCAGGCCCAGGTAAAGCAATGCGGTCGTCAGGACACCCAGCAAAGCGGCCCAGGTCCGCAAAGATAACCCGGGATAAATGAATCGCGCGTACAATCCAAACCCGAGCCACACGGCCGCCCCAATGATCACATACTGGGTCATCAGGATCCATCCCACCACGACCGAAACAAACTCTCCCAGCCGTGGCGACACCGTCGTGAAGGCCTCGCGGCAATACACGTAGGAGGCCCCGGCACTTGGATACATGGCCGCAAGCTCCGAAAAGCTCAGCGCGGTCAACGTGGCCACCGTCCCTGCAATCAGGAAACTCAGGAACAGCGCCGGACCGGCTTGGCCCGCCGCGATGCCGGTGAGAACAAAAATCCCCGCACCAATCAGAGAGGCCACCCCGATCGACCACAAATCGAAAAAGGACAATCTCCTGGTAAGACCGGATTGATGTGCGTTCGACGACTCAGGCGCGACCGCAGGCGAAGGTGAAACACTTTCGTTTTTCATGAGAGATGGTAGGCTGAAGGCCGGGTGTTTCAAACGGAAAAGCACGATAATTCTACCAACCCGGGCTTCTGAGGGGAACAAAAAACAAAAGTCACTTTCGCTGTTCAAATTGGGGAATTCGGGTCCAACTTGAATTCAAGGATTGAGAACCCGGCGGCACCATTGGAAGGATTCGAGGACAGGACGTTAGACTCTTCTCACAACCCCGCAAGCGAGGACAAAACCGTGCGTTCGCGGGTCGCCGGGGTCATTTACTCTAGGGAAGCGGGTTTGCTGCAAGGGTCGCCCGTAAGGTGGGCGGAAGCTTTTCCCCCAATGGCGGGAAACCTTTGAAGATTCAAATTGGAGATCGGGAACCGCTTTGCGTTGGGCTGAAGCGCACCACCGGTGGGAAAACACGGGGAGTCCCCCATGCCGTGGAGGTCCACTCCCCCAATACCAGGTAGGGAGAATTCTCAATCTTGGGGGTGCGTGCCACGCGGCATCAACCCAAGCGTTTATTCAAGGCCGCATTCAATGCCTTTTCATTAATCTTGATGCTGCCGTCGCGCAGTCCGCGGGCCAGCAGTTCATCCTGGAAGGATTGAAAGGCACTCGCGCGTTTTTGGTCAAGCAATTCTTCGGTCGTGGCTGCCTTGGCCTTCTCAAACTCCTCCGGTTTCATTTCTTCCTTGGCCTTGAGTCGAAACACGATGAACTTGCTTCCAAGCTTGAGCGCGGTGGAGGTGTCACCCGTTTTCATGGCAAATGCCGCACTGCTGATGTCCCGGACATCTCCTAATTTCTTGTCCGTGGCGTTCCGCCGGAATGGATCCGAGGTCTCCACTTTTAGACCCCCTGCCTTGGCGGGGGAGGAAAAATCCTTGGCCGCAGCCGCTGTCTTGGCATAGGCCTCCGCCTTTTGCTTGGCCAATTCCAAGCCCCGGACATTTTTGAATCCTTTCTCAACCCTCGCTCGAATTTCCGAGAGTTCGGGGGTGTGTGGCGGCTTGATTTCAACCACATTTGGAATCACGAATCCGGGGCCGACCCGCACGGGCTGTCCGATCGCGTTCAATGCGGTTCCGAAGACTCTTTTTTCAAAGTCCGGATTGCTGCCGATTTCCGGCACGGCGTCCCCCACGGCGAACAGCGGGGTTTCGCGGATCTCGGCCCCAAACTGCCTGGCGATCCCCTCGAAATCTTTCGGTTTTGTTAAGACGGCAGCATAGATCTTATCGGCCAGCGCCAAGCCCTCGCGATCCGACTTCTGCGCCAGGAAGGTGGGGCGTATTTGTTCCTTGGCCTCCTCAAAACTCATGGTGTGCGCCGCCTGATGATCGGTGGCCTTGAGAATCTGCAAACCAAAGCGGGTGTTGACGAGATCGCTGACCGCACCGACTCCCAGCGAGAGGGCCACTTGCTTGAGCTCAGGAAGTAAGGGAATGTTCGAGTCAACCCATCCGCGGTCTCCACCGGCTCCTTTCGTGGCGGGGTCATCGGAGTACTCCTTCGCCAATTGAGCAAAATCGGCTCCGGCGCGCGCTTTGGCGAGGACTTCAAGCGCTTTCTGCCGAATCTTCTCCATATCTTCCGGAGACTTCCCCTGGGTGTTGAAGAGAATCAGGCTGATCCGCGTACGATCATTGGCGAAATAACGGATGCGATTTTGATCGTAGTACTGTCGCAAGTCTTCATCCCTGGCTCTTGTCTCAGTGCGGATTTTGTTCATGTTGACGAGGATGTATTTCGCCCGGCGTTGCTCCGTCGTCATAAACCTCTTTTTGTTGTCCTCAAAGTATTTTTTCAGCGCGGCCTCGTCCATCGCAGCTGTTTTCTCGATTTCGGCGGGATCAAACAGCACGTAATCGAGCGTCACTTTCTCATTGTTGTTGCGGTAGTACCGCTCCGCTTCTTCCGGCGTCACGACAATGGCGTCGGTAATCAAGTGGCGGAGTTTGTCGATCAGAATCTGGTTTCGTACATCCGCCTCAAACTCTTCGACCGACATTCCGTTCTGCTGGAGGACGCGGGCATACACCTGCATGTTCACCCCGCCACCCATCTGCTGAAACAAGGGAGAAGAGAGCAGCTTTTCCTTCAGTTCCCGGTCACTTGCCTCCAGCCCGAAGCTCTTTGCCTCTTCAATCAGCAGTTTCTGGATAATTAATTGGTCCAGCAGTTGCCGGGGAACTCCCACCTGCTTCAAAAACTCGATGTCTTTGGGATAGTTCGAACTCTTCAAAAAGCGTCTAAAGGTAGCAACATAGTCACCTGCCGACACTTCGGTCTTGCCCACCTGGGCAATGGTTGCACTGGAGCTGGCGTCACCTATCGCGGTAGGCGCCGGAATAAAAAAGACCACCATACCCAGCGCCATGATCCCTGTGATAATCCCCAGGATCCATTTCGACGCGGCTTTTTGTTTGCGGAACAGATCAAGCATGAATGCGTACTCCTTCCTGAAACGGAGAATTATATTCGACAACCTCGGAATCCTCAATGTGATTTTTGTTTTTTGAGCTTTCGCCAACTCCTGTGATCGGGCCCTTCTGAAGTATCGCGAAACGGAACTGCGTGGAAGAGGATGCAGACTGGAACCGATTAAATCAGGGTTTCTTTTTTGATACATGACTTTTTGTCCCAGTCCCCCCTTCAAAAAATGGAAGGGGGGGGCCGGGCTACCTGCTTAAAAAAGTTGAACTTGTCTTGTGTCTATGCTAATTTATGCTTTTTCAGGGGGTTCGAGGCACCTGGAGATCCGGGATTGACCATTGCATTCTTCCGAGAGGTGAGATTTCCAGCGCCGAAGCATCGGCGGTGGAAAATGTGAGAAGGAAGTCGGAGGATTCGAAATCGGGTTTTTGAATTTCTTATTCACGCATCTTAGGTGACAATCAAAATGTCCTTTTCACTTGAGATCGGATCGTTTGGCGCACATGTCTCACGACGTACCTTCTGCAATTGAAATCAATCCCAAGCTGGTTCAATTGGCTGTTCCCAAATATCTAAAGTTTATCCACTATTAGACGTTAAGATTAGAGGAGGGAGAAAACGTGCCAACTCTCGGGGGAGGTCATGCCTCTTTTCCCTGGGAGTCGTGAGCCGACGAGGATTGTCGACGAGGGCCGGTTTTTCTTAACTCCGTGGTAGCAGAAGGAGTTCGATCCATAATGAACTTTCGATCGATCTTTAGTTTTTTCTCCAGTGATCTGGCGATTGACCTCGGCACAGCCAACACGTTGGTGTTTGCCAAAGGAAAAGGAATCCTTGTCAACGAACCGTCCATCGTGGCGGTCAACCGGGTGACCAATGAAGTCGAGGCGGTGGGCCGGGAGGCCAAGGAGATGCTGGGGCGCACCCCCGGGAACATTGTGGCCATCCGCCCGCTGAAGGACGGGGTCATCGCTGATTTTAAGGTGACGGAACGCATGCTGAATTACTTCATTCAGCGCGCGCACAATCGAAAGATGCTGGTCCATCCCCGCATTGTGATCGGCGTGCCCAGTGAGATTACGCAAGTGGAAAAACGCGCCGTGATGGATTCTGCATTTCGCGCCAAAGCGAGTGAGGTGCATCTGGTCGAACAAGCGGTCGTGGCCGCCATTGGCGCGGGTCTGCCGATTTCGGAGCCTTCCGGCAACATGATCGTCGATATCGGCGGAGGCACCACCGACATTGCTGTGATTTCGCTCTCCGGAATTGTGTACAGCCGCTCGGTCCGGGTGGCCGGCAACGCCATGGATGAAGCCATTACCCAGTACATGAAACGGAAGTTCAATTTACTGATTGGCGAGCGGACTGCAGAGCAGATCAAGATTGAAGTCGGCTCGGCGTATCCGCTCGATACCCCTCTCACCCTGGAGATCAAAGGCCGAAATCTGATCGAGGGCATCCCCAAGACGGTGACCGTGACGGATGCGGAGATTCGAGACTCGCTCTCGGAGTCGGTCGGGATCATTGTCAACGCGATCCGCGTGGCGTTGGAACGCACCCCACCTGAACTTTCCGCGGACATCAGCGATCGCGGCATCATGTTAACGGGCGGCGGGGCTCTGCTCAAGAACTTGGACCGGCGCATCAGCGAAGAGACCGGGCTTCCCGTTTTCGTGGCCGACGATCCCCTTTGTTCGGTCGTGCTCGGCACAGGACGCATGCTGGACGACTTCCGGTTGTTGCGGAAGATTTCAGTGGATTACCAGTAACCCGAGAACTTCAAACCCCCATCGCTTCGTCGGGCGGTTGAAGGGCAAGACCATGAACGCGTTTTTGACTCGAAGAAAAAACTGGGTGGCGCTCAGCTTGACGCTGCTCACACAGTTGGTCCTTTTGGGAGCTCAGGTCACGGACCGCAACAATGTACGGTTCTTGCGGATCTGGGCCAACTTCCTCATCATTCCGGCCGAACAATTCACATCGGCCACGGTCGATCTGACCAGTGACGTGTGGCACCACTATATCGCGCTCCGGCATGCCTCTGAAGAAAACCGTCAGTTAAAGGAACGGATTCAGGCCCTCTCCCTGGAGAAAAACCGCTTGGACGCGGAGGTTCAGGCGAGCCAGCGACTGAAAGCACTCTTGGATTTGAAGGAAGCGGCTCCCTGGGCGAGTGTGGCGAGTGAGGTTATCGGCAGTTCTCCCAGTGAAGCCTTTAAGTCCATCATCCTTAACACGGGCGCAAATGCCGGCCTTACCAATAACCTGCCAGTCCTGACCCCGGAGGGTGTGGTCGGCCGGATTGTCCGTGTTTCGGCTCATTCTTCCTGGGTGCAACTGATCACCGACAGTGAAAGCGGGGTAGGGGTCGTGTTTGAGAAGTCACGTGTCCACGGGGTGGCCAAGGGTTCGGGGGGGACCCTTCTGGATATTGAGTACGTGGTGAATGAAGAGAATATTTCCGTGGGCGATGTGATTCGAACCTCGGGTGAAGACCAGATTTATCCGAAGGATTTACTGGTGGGCACAGTCGTCGCCATGCGATCAGGCAGCGGGATCTTCAAAAGAATCACCGCCGTCCCGGCGGCGCAGCTCTCGCGATTGGAAGAGGTGCTGGTGATGAAGAAAACACCCAGGCGCGAATAACACACCGGAGAGGCAGCGACTGCCCCGCCTGGCGGGGTCACAGCGGACGGGTTCACTGAATGGAGCGTCACCGCTATCCGATTTGGGTCATCTCCCTGTTCGTGGTTGTCTCGGTCTTGGTGCAGTCCAAGTTAGCCCTCTGGCTCCCACGTACCTCCTGGCTGGACCTTCCCCTGATTGTGACCATCTATTTTGGCCTGTCCTACCGGGATTCGATCCGCGGGATGTCAATCGGGGCGGTGGCCGGGCTGCTTCAAGATGCGCTTTCTCATGGACCGATCGGGATTAATGGGGTGACCAAAACCCTGGTGGGTTTTTTCACGTCCTCAGTGAGCGGACGGATTGAAGTGGACCATACCGTGATTCGCATGACTGCACTTTGGTTTTACAGCGTGGTCGATCTGGGGCTGTTTGCGGTGCTGGAAAGGATCTTTTTTGCCTCACGTTTCTCCTGGGCCCACTATCATTTTGTCTTCACCCCGCTCCTGAATGTGGCCCTCGGACTTCCCCTCTTTTTCCTGGGCGATCGGCTCCGCAAAAGGGATTGAAAACCCTGTTCTCGGACAGTTAAAGCATGGACTATCGCTACTTTTTTTCAGATGACACAAAGTCGCAGATCAGGCGTATCCCTCTGGTCGAGCGCCTGCTGGCCGGGGTGTTCATCGTGTTGGCGGCCGGCTTTGCTTATTTGCAGCTTGTCGAATCGCCGCGATACCTCGATCTGGCCGAGCGGAATCGCGTCCGCCTGATTCCGCTGGTGGCCCCGCGCGGACGGATCCTGGACCGCGAGGGCCGAGTCATTGTGGATAACCGCTCCGCGTACTCCGTGGCCTTCATGCGTGAGAACGCAAAGAATCTCGATCTTTCCATTGATGCGATTGCCGCGGGGTTGGGGCTGGACCGGGCCGCCATCCTGGACCGCATCACAAAATTCAAGCATACGCCCTCCTTTCAGCCGATCATCATCAAGGAAGACGCCGGAGACGCCGATGTGGCGTTTGTCGAGGCGCACCGCCTAGAGTACCCGGAACTGGAAATCATGCTGCTCCCGCGACGCAACTATCCCGTGAATGGCATGGCCGCACACCTCCTCGGCTATGTCGGCGACGTGACTCCGGAGATGTTGGGCAGCAAGGAGTATGCCAATCTCCAGGCGGGCGATGTCGTGGGAAAGTCGGGCGTCGAGTTCACGTACAACGAATTTTTGACGGGCAAAGACGGGTACAAGCGGGTCATCGTCAATAGCCGCGGACGGGAGATGGGAAAACTCGAACAAGTTGACCCCGTTTCCGGAAGGCAACTGAAATTGACCGTGGATTTGGATCTGCAACGGGTCGCTGAGGAGTCGATGACGGACCGCTCCGGCGCGGTGGTGGTCCTGAATCCGCAAACGGGCGAAGTGCTGGCATTGCTCTCGCATCCTGCTTTCGATCCGAATGAATTCGCGGGCCACATGGGCGCAGCGCAGTGGCAGGCCATCCAGAACGACCCGAACCGACCCCTGCTCAATCGTGCCATCCAAGCCCGCTTTTCACCGGGGTCCGTGTTCAAGATCATTATGGCCACGGCCGGCATGGAGGCGGGGACCGTGACCCCATCCACCTCGTATCATTGTGCGGGGACCATCATGCTTTACGGAAATCTCTTCCATTGCCATGGAGGGCACGGCCACGGAACTGTGGGGCTCCACCAGGCTATTGTCAATTCCTGCAACATCTTCTTCTACAACGTCGGCAAGACGCTGGGCATCGACCGGATCAGCTATTATGCGCACAAACTGGGGCTCGGGGACAAGACCGGCATCGATCTGCCGAACGAGGACCCGGGCCTCATTCCCTCTCCCGAATGGAAAAGGAAAGTTCGTTACCAGCCGTGGTATCTGGGCGAAACCATCTCGGTTTCAATCGGCCAGGGAGCCGTGGGGGTGACCCCCTTGCAACTCGTCCGGTCACTGGGCGGAATTGCCATCGGCGGGATATTCCGGCAGCCCCACCTGGTGGATGGACAGCAGAATGAGGGGATCACGACGCCCAATTCAAACCCGGTCGACGAAAAATTTGACCTGAAGCCGACCACCGTGGATGAGATTACGCGAGGCATGTGGGGGGTGGTGAACGAAGGGGGAACGGGAACGCGGGCGCGGCTCCCTGACGTGCAGGTCTGTGGGAAGACCGGGACGGTCCAAGTGGTTGGCAGCGGCGCCAAGGTCAAGCAAACGGCAGGGAGCGAGTTCGGCAACCACGGCTGGTTTGTGGCTTTTGCCCCCCGCGAGCACCCTGAAATTGCTGTGGCGGTGATTGTCGAGCACGGGGGCTTTGGCGGTGACATTTCCGCCCCCATCGTGCACGAGATTCTCAAGACCTATTTTGAAAAAAAGCACATCAAGCCATCGCCCCATGTGCCCTTGCAATTGACCGCGATGCCGAAGGAATTGGCCGTGTCCCACCCGGGATCAAAAAGGGTCGTGAACTGAGCTCCTCCGGACCTTCGGAAGGGGGATTGACAGGGGTAAACTGAAAGTTGACATGGCAAAACGAGGCTCCATTTCCGATTTTGATTGGTGGTTGCTGCTGGCAGTGCTGGCGCTGGCCGGTATCGGTCTGATCGAAATCTATAGCTCCACCATTCACACCAAGTATGCCGGTCTGCATATGCGGCAGTTTTACTGGGTGCTGTTGGGCCTGGGGCTGATGTGGATTGCCGTGCTCATCGATTACCATTACATCATCGAGCACGTCCCTTTGCTTTATTTGTTTGGCGTGTTGCTCCTGGTTCTCGTGATGGTGATGGGACAAAGCAACCTCGGCTCGAAGCGGTGGCTGGGATATGGCGCGTATTCGATCCAGCCTTCGGAGGTTTTTAAGCTAATCCTTGTCTTGACCCTGGCGCGATACTTCAGCGAGCGACGCAACCGGGAACTCGGTTGGCTCGACTTATTCCAGGTGGGGATCCTGGTCATCATTCCCTTCGCGCTGATCCTGGCCCAGCCGGATCTGGGAACCGCACTGACCTTCTTTCCGATCCTGGCGGCGGGGCTGTGGCTGGCGGGCATCCGATGGAAGATGGTGGTCACGCTGGGTCTCGCCGTCTTGCTGGTCTTGCCCCTGGGGTGGTTCGTGCTCAAACCCTACCAGCGAGATCGCCTGATGACGTTTGCTCACTCGGATGCGGATCCGTTGGGTCGCGGCTACCAGATTGCCCAATCCAAAATTGCCGTCGGTTCGGGGGGATTACTCGGCAAAGGGTTTCTAAACGGCAGTCAAAACCGCCTGGGTTATGTTCCACATCGCCATACCGACTTCATTTTTTCGGTGGTGGCGGAAGAGCAAGGCTTCCTGGGAGTCATCGTCGTCCTTTCGCTGTTTGCCTTCGTCATCTTCAGGTCGATTCAGCATGCGCGGACAGCTCGGGATCGGTATGGAGTCTTTATCGTCATGGGTGTGGTGGCCCTGTTTGCGTTCCACGTCATTGTCAACGTGGGGGTGATTATCGGCTTCATGCCAGTTACAGGGATCCCCTTGCCCCTGGTAAGTTCCGGAGGTTCCGCAATCCTGACCACCTTCCTGGCCCTGGGTTTGGTCCTCAACGTCCGCATGCGGCGATATGTCAATTAGCCCATATGAATAAGTAAAGAATAAGCACGGGATGGAATTCCATCCTCATTCAGGTCGGCAAGGCTGACCCTCCCCCCGGGTCTTTGCCTCCCGGTGTGGTTCGTTCGGACTTCGTCAAAAGGTGAAGACCCTTCGTCCCGGTTAAGATTAGTGGAATTATGCCATGTCAATTCGAGGGGATTTGATTATATAATCGCCTCCCTAACGCCGATCCCATGACCCTGAACCTCGGGAGGATGCTCCACTCCCGGCGTGAATGACGTGAAGGGCAGAAAGTCTTTGTATGGTCACAGGATTCGAATTCGACCGACTCATCCCGCAGGTTGAAAAACCCGTCCGTTACATGGGGGGTGAATGGAACCAAGTGGTCAAGGACCACGACAGCGTGGATGTGACGGTCGCTCTCTGTTTTCCGGACATATACGAGATCGCCATGTCGCACATGGGTGTCCGCATTCTCTACTCCCTGTTGAACCAGCGACCCGACGTCGCCTTCGAGCGCTGTTTCACCCCTTGGATTGATATGCTCGAGAAAATGCGGGAGTATGATGTGCCGCTCACTTCCCTGGAAACCCGCACTCCACTGCACCGATTCGACATCGTTGGATTCTCTCTCCAATATGAGATGTCGTTTACCAACATCCTGCTGATGCTCGAACGGGGCGGCATTCCGCTCCGCAGTGCCGGGCGCGACTTGAGTTTTCCCCTGGTGATTGCGGGAGGACCCGTCGCCATGTCGCCGGAACCGATCGCGGATTTTATCGACGCCTTTGTCATCGGAGACGGCGAAGAGACCCTGGTTAAATTGATCGAGCGTGTCAAGGACTGGAAGCTCTCGGGCGACGGGATGAACTCGCATGCCGACAAGCTACAGTTGTTGCGGGAGCTTGCAAAACTGCCGGGCATTTACGTCCCTTCCCTTTACAACGTGGTGGTTCATCCGGGGCATGGCCTGCACGTGGTGGTTCCGCGCGAGTCCGGAGGGGCGGTGAAGCGGCCGGCCGGTTACGACCCCGCGTTCTTTGAGCTCAACCTGAATCGGGCCCGCCGCGCCGACGGGACAGCGCCGCCCTTCCCCGTCGTCCGGCAATATGTCGAGAGCATTTCTGATTATCCTTTTCCGACGGATCTCATCGTGCCGTTTGGTGAGATCGTGCATGATCGCATTTCGATGGAGATTGCCCGCGGCTGTCTCGACGGCTGCCGTTTCTGCCAGGCCGGCTATACGTATCGGCCTTTGCGCGAGCGCTCGATTGATGACATTGTCCATACCATTGTCAAGGCGAGCGAACAGACTGGGTTTGACGAAGCGACGATTGCCTCCCTCTCCACGGCCGACTATTCCTGTTTGAATCCGTTGATGGAGAAATTGATGGATGAGTTGGAGCATCGCAAGATTGCCCTGTCGCTCACCTCGATGCGGGCGGATTCCATCACACCGGAAATCACTTCGCAGATGAAGCGTGTGCGCAAGACGGGTCTCACCCTTGCACCGGAGGCAGGGACTCAGCGGATGCGCGATGTCATCAATAAGAACATTACCGAGGAGTCAGTGCTCCGGAGCGCGACGACCGCTTTTGACGCGGGATGGGATCTCATCAAGCTTTATTTCATGATCGGCCTCCCCATGGAAACTGAAGAAGATGTTCGAGGCATCTTCGAGCTGGGAAGAAAGGTCCGGGATCTCAGCAGGCAGTCAAAGCGATCTGTCAACATCAATCTTTCTGCCTCCTCGTTCATCCCGAAGCCGCACACGCCCTTTCAATGGTTCGGCTTTTGCGACCTGGAAGAAATCAAGGAGAAGCAGCGATTGTTGCGGTCATTATGCAAACCGGCACGGATCAATTTCAAGCATCACCATCCTGAAACATCACAAATGGAATGCGTGTTGTCTCGAGGGGATCGTCGGGTAGGACGGGTCATCGAGCGGGCCTATCGAAACGGATGCCGGTTCGACGGCTGGGATGATCAATTCCGGTATGACGTGTGGTTACAGTCGTTTGAGGAGGAAGGGATAGATTTTAACAAATACCTGAAAGC
>JBAVHJ010000361.1:0-2691 GCA_049685715.1 Terriglobia bacterium
AACAACAAGAGTTCAAAGTTCAAGGTTCAAAATTCAAAGTCTCAGGTCCAAGGTCCAAAGTCCAGTGTTCTAGGTGGAGTTACAAGGGTCAGGACCGGTGGCCCCGAGCGGGGCGTAGGATTTTTAGTCTGCGGCGCAGGCCTTGGGAAGGGCGAGCTCATTTGCCTATTGAACCCCCGGCGGGGCGAAAGAATTATGCAGAAATCATAGGAGTCACATTGTGCACAAAAAATTCTTGATCGGGATAGCACTTTGGGGAGGCTTAATGTGCATGGCCTGCTCGTCAACGTTGGCACAGTCTCAACCGGAGCAGAAACCTGCCCAGGGAGCGGCCCAGGAAAAGAAGGCGGGAAAGGAAGAGCCCCCCAAGAAAAAAATGAAGAAGGTGCACACCCTCTTCGGAGATGTCTGGGTCGAGGATACCGGTGAGCCCGAGCAGCAAGCGCCAGGAGTTAAGCCTGATGCCCCAGCTCCAGCGCCCGCCCCTTCACAACCCAGCCCCGGAACGGAGCAACCGGGCAAAGCACCCGGGGCGACCATGGGCGCAGTCCCTCCGCCGTCGAATATAAAACCCGAGGCTGAAGGCGCCAAACCGGCCGCTCAGGGAGGGGAAAAAACGGAACCTCCAACTCCATCGCCTGCTCCGGGAACGCCCCAGGCCCCTCTGACGAATCCTGCCCAAGCGCCGCCGCGACCCTCCGCTCCACCCATCAGTGGCGCGTCGCTCGTCTTCAACAATGCCGATTTGATCCAGGTTGTCCAAGTGATCGCCAACCTGCTCCATCTCAACTATGTTCTGGACCCGGCCGTGAAAGGGACTGTGACCATTACCACGATGGGCGATATCTCCAGTGCAGACTTGATGCAAATCCTGCAAACGTTGCTCCGCATTAACGGCGCCTCGGCGATTCAGACCGGCAATCTTTGGCAGATCGTCCCGCTCAAATCAATACGCCAGATTCCGGTCCATATGGAGCACCCGGGGGATAAGCCGCTTTCGCCCGGCGATGAAATCGTGACGGAAATCATTCCCATGCAGTTTGTCGCCGCCGCCGACATGAGTAAGCTCCTCAAGGAATTTCTATCGGATGCCGGTTCAATCATCAGCCATGATCGCGGCAATATCCTCATTCTGACCGATGCCAGTCGCAACATGGCAAGACTGTTGGACTTGATCCGGACCTTTGATTCCGACGCCCTTCAGAATCAGAGGCTTCAACTCTTCACCGTAAAGAACAATTCGGCCCGCTCGATCATCGAGGATTTGAAGAGCATTTTTTCAGCATATGCGATGAGCGACAAGGACTCCGCCATTCGTTTTGTCCCACTCGACCGTCTCAATGCCATTCTGGTTGTGGCGCCCAATCCGGCCAGTTTCGATGTGGTGGAGCAGTGGATCGACAAGCTCGACCAACCGGCGCAGATCGCGGGGATCAGGAACTATGTCTATCATTTGCAGTATGCCAAGTCCGGAGTTATCCGGAATTTACTCAGCGAATTGTATGGATCCGTCATCACCAAGGAAGTGCCTGCAGTGGGCCGACCGGAAGCATCGGCAGTCGCAACCCCCTCTCCCACTGCGGGAATGTCCACCAGTACCATCCTTGCGCAAGGAGCCAGCCCGGAGAAGGTGCAGCAAAGGGAAAGGGAAGTTTACGGCTTTCAAGGGAATATCAAGATTGTGGCCGACGATACCAACAACATGCTGATCATTCAGGCGACGCCGCAAGACTATGACTTGATTGAGCAGACTCTCCACCAGATCGACATTCTCCCGCTCCAGGTGTTGATTGAAGCGCAAATCTTTCGAATCGATTTGTCGCACGATTTCTCCCTGGGGATTGAGTATTCGCTCCAGCAGCGCGGGACTGCAGCGGGCGGGACCAAACCCCTCGCCGATTTCACCTCAGGGGCGCTCAGCGGGTCGATGGTGATCATGAACGCGGGAGCGCGGGAGCTGTTCGCCAAGATTACCGCCTCAGAGAACCGGACCCGTGCCAAGACCCTTTCAGCGCCATCTATCATGGTAACCGATAACCAGGAAGCGCGTATCCAGGTGGGGGTCTCCATTCCCACCCTCAGCTCCTCAGGGTTCTCTCCTGGATCGACCAATGTCGTCTTCAATACCGTCCAGAATGTGGACACAGGCGTTATTCTCTCTGTGATCCCACACGTGAATGCCAATGGGATGGTCGGCCTCAAGATCAACCAGGAAGTGAGCTCACCGGTTCCCCCACCGGCTGGTGTCTCCAATATCTCCCCATCGATTAACCGTAGCTCCGCAAGTACCAGCTTTGTCGTCAAGGACGGCGAAACGATGGCCATTGCGGGGATTATTACCGAGGATAAAGAGCTTACCCGCAGCCGAATCCCGCTTTTGGGGGATATTCCGATTGTGGGAGGGGCCTTTGGAAACACGGGCTGGACGAACAAGCGGAGTGAACTGGTTATCTTCATTACGCCGCATGTCGTGACGACCTTGGACCAGGCCAAGGTGGTTTCGGACTCTCTAAAAGAAGAAATGAAGAATCTGAGCAAGGATATTCAGAACAAGCGTCGAGCCCACCACGCCGCTTGGGATAAGGTCAAGCCGCCTCCACCCCCGCCCACCGAGCCTTGATGCTGTAGGGGCGTCCGCTGTGGCGGACGCCCCTTATAGCCTTCCTCAGCGCCTCTCGCGCGTCTTTGCGG
>JBAVHJ010000362.1:0-7326 GCA_049685715.1 Terriglobia bacterium
CTCATCACCAGGGAGTCAACCGTGGCCAGCAAATAACCCGACAGGCTGGAATCGAGATTGGTGATGGCAAAGAAGGCCCCGCCCAGCACGCCGGCGGTATCGGCGATGATCGTAAGACACGGCATCATTACCAACATCGCCAGGTACTTCGGGACGACAAGAAACCTGATCGGATTCAGGCCCATGGTTTCGAGCGCGTCAACCTCCTCGCCCACCTCCATGGTCCCAATCTCGGCAGCAAAGGCCGATCCGGACCGGCCAATCACAATGATGGCCGTCAGGAGCGGCGCCAATTCGCGGGTAACCGTGATGGCCACCATGTCGACCACATAATTCAGGGCCCCGAACTTCCGCAGTTCGTAGGCGCCCTGGAGCGCAATAATAATCCCAATAAAGGCGGAAATTAAGGAGACGATGGGGACCGCATCGAAACCCACCACAACCATCTGTCGGAGGGTGGCTTGCCACCGGATCCCCTTGCCGCGCAACGGCGCCACGAAAGTCCAGTAGGTGGCCTTGGAAAACATCTCCGCCAGACCCCCCAGGTATCTCGCAAAGGCAATCGATTGTCGGCCGATATATGCGGGTAGTGAGAGCATAGATCCTTCAACGGATGGAGACGGGAATCACTTCCAGGAGCCAGACCCCGAAACGCGCGCCTGCAGAGCCGAAACGTGCCTCCTGCCAGCCTCCAGAGGGGGTCCACCCTAACTGTCGAGCGCCTCCCGCTCGTCCACGCGGATTTCGAAGACCTTGTCGAGGCGCGCCAATTCAAGCACCTCGCGGGGGGCCTGTTGCAGCCCAAAGATCACAAAATGGCAGCTTCTTGCGCGGGCCAACTGCAACCCTTCAACCAGCGTGGCGATTCCCGAGCTGTCGATGTAACTCACCTCGGTCAGATTCACTGCCACGCGAAGGGTCCCTTCGGCCTTGATGGCCTCCAGCACTGCAGCCCGCATCTTCGATGATGAGGACAGGTCGATTTGACCTTTCAGGTCGATCACCGACGCCACTCCTACTTTGCGAGTTCTGACTTCCATATCCGCTGCCTTTTCGGCGAATTCTCAGCTCAATTCGCCCGGGTTGTTTCGGTGGAGAAACTTGACCATCCTCAAGGTATTCCCGCAGCCCACAACGTGTTCGTATTTTACCTCGTCCATGATGGTGCGAATGAAATGAGTGCCCAACCCACCGGGTCTTAATTCGTCCAGAGGACGGGGTTTGATTTTCCCCGGATCGATGGGCGGGCCGCAATCCTTAAGGACAAACTCAATCTTATCCCGAGCGCTTTCACACCGGATCTCGATCGATTGCCCCAAGTCCCCCTGATAAGTGTGTTTCATGATGTTGGAGCACGCTTCGTCCACTGCCAGAATTATCTTGTTCTTCTCCTCGACGGAGCATTCCACGAGCTCGCATACCTTCCCCACCATGGCCCGCACGATGGTCAGGAACTTGGGGTCAGAGGAGATCTTGATTTCAATCATCGTCGCACTCGATTCAATTCGAATGGCCGGTCAGCGAGAAGCTCAATTTCATGTTCTTCGCATAGGCCGCTCCGATCATCGCGGGCATGACTGAATTGAGAAGATACGATAGAAAGGTGGCATTAAACGCGGCCGCTGATGAGATTCCAAATAAGGCCAGCAGGGCGATTGCCGTCCCTTCCCGCACCCCCAGACCGCTGAGCGTGATCGGGGCGACGTTCGTGAGGAGGACCAGCGGAAACACAAACAAGATCACTGAGAAGGGGACGGCGACGAAGCATCGCAGGAGAACGTAAAAAGTCACCAAATCGACGAAGGTCATGCAGCAACTCAACAGGAAGTTCTGTGCGATGGCTCCACGACTCAAGTTTCTCTCCACTTGTTCCACCGTGGAGAGACGGGTACCCAGCCAGCCCTTCTTGAAGCACCGCCGGAGCAACCCCAGGAACGATTCAAAACGGACGACAATGAGCCCCATCACTCCCATGGCCAATGCCAGCACAATCCGAAAAACAGTGCTGACCCGTGACGTCGCGCCTACCGAGGCAAACAAGAGGACCACAAAAAGATCCACGAGGCGGTCAAGAAAGGTCAGCGCCCCGACCTGCGTCTTGGTCCCGTTTCCAAAGAACAAGGCTCGGCTCAATTCCCCCACCCGAGCGGGCGTTACTAAAGCGAAGGCCATGCCCCCGAGCAAACTCACCAGGGATTGCTTGGGGGTGCAGATTCGAAGGCCGCCCTTAACCAGGATATGCCACTTCCACCACCGCAGGGAAAGCATCACGAACCCGAGTCCGACCGCAATGATCAAACCGTCGAAATTGGCCGCTTGCAGGGTTTGAAAGATCCGGCGCGGATGAATCTTCCAGAGTAAGAAGGCGAGCAGAACTGCCGAAATGAAGATCTTGAGTTTTGTCATGAATCCCGGGTATTGATTGGTGCCCGATCACTGGCCGTGAACCGGTAACGTGATGGGTCGAATCACACTGCGGCGGCGGTTTGTGACGAATGGAACCGAACCGCCCTACGACTGCCATTTGAAGTAGTGCAGGGACTTGCCATGAATGGTATAAGGACCTCGTCTCAATCCTCTGAAGTGTGTCAACTGGCCCCAGTAATGTAACAAAAAAACGCGCCGATTCAAACCGAAAAGCCGAAAACGCCGCCTTCCCTCTCCATCCTCCCCCAACAAGCCCTGATTTCTCAATGTGGCAAAGCAAGGTGTCATCCGACAGGGTTAGTTGATTCAACCGGGCACAAGCTGGGATATAATCGGGAGGCTCCATCACCATCACTCCATCCGTCAGGAATGGCACGTCCCAACGAGGGAAATTCTTTGTTGAGGGGAATCCATGAAGACCTATGACCTTATCGTGATAGGAAGCGGCCCGGCGGGCCACCATGCAGCCATCCAGGCAGCCAAGCTAGGCAAGCATGTGGCCATCATCGAAAAGAGAGAGATGATGGGAGGCGTTTCGGTCCATACGGGTACCATTCCCAGCAAGACTCTACGGGAGGCGGTCCTTTACCTTTCGGGGTTCCGTCAGCGCGGGCTATACGGCATCAGCTACGCGGTCAAGAGAGACATCACGATGGAAGATCTTGTCTTCCGCGTTAATCACGTCATTAAGAATGAAACCGAGGTTTGTAACGCCCAGTTGTCACGCAACGGAGTCGACGTGCTGAACGGGCACGCTGCTTTCCTGGATGCACATCACCTCCACCTGGAGGGCTCGCGCCTGACGGATGATTACGAAGCCGAATTCATCATTATCGCAACCGGAACGGTGCCGGCGCACTCCTCAACCGTTCCCATTGATGGGACGACCATCCTCGACAGCGACATGCTCCCAAGACTGCCGGTGATTCCCAAGACCATGACCATTGTCGGGGCCGGGGTGGTCGGGGTGGAATTCAGCTGCATGATGGCAACTCTCGGAGTGTCGGTGACCTTACTCGACCTCCGCCCGCGTATGCTGGAATTTGTGGACCAGCAGATCATCAACGAATTGAGCTATCACATGCAGGAAATCGGAGTCACGATGCGGCTGGGGGAAGAGATGGCGAGCGTGGACAAGTCCACCTCCGGACGCGTGGTGGTTCACTTGAAGAGCAAGAAGGAAGTTTACTCCGACGTGGTTCTCTACGCGGTGGGGCGCCTCGGGAACACGGTGGATCTCCATCTCGAACGAGTGGGTTTGGAGCCGGACGAGCGGGGGCGGATCGCCGTCAACGGGGCCTTTCAGACGGTTGTTCCCAATATTTATGCGGTGGGAGATGTCATTGGCTTCCCGAGCCTGGCCTCGGTTTCCATGGAGCAAGGGCGATTGGCCTCCTGCCACGCCTTCCATTCGCCCTGTTCCACCATGCCAAACCTCTTTCCTTATGGGATCTACACCATTCCCGAAATCTCTTATGTTGGACAGAACGAAGAACAGCTCACGGCCGCCGGTATCCCCTACGAAGTGGGGATCGCGCGCTACCGTGAGATCGCCCGCGGGCAGATCATCGGCGACGATACCGGTATCTTGAAACTCCTCTTCCACAGTGAATCGAGAAAACTGCTGGGAGTTCACATCCTGGGAGAGGGGGCGGCAGAGTTGATTCACATCGGGCAGGCAGTTCTGACTTACGAGGGGACGATCGATTATTTCATCAACAATGTCTTTAACTATCCCACTCTCGCCGAGTGCTACAAAGTGGCCGCGCTTGCGGGAATGAACAAACTATTGGCGAGATGATCTATGCCGGACTGGGAAGGGGCCACGCCGCGTGGATCATTTTACAAGAGATTTATTTCTGCCTTCCCCTCCGGCCGCTCTCCCACTCCGACCACAGCCCGAAGGTTTTCATCTGTTGATCCAACTGCGTCTCCGCAAGCAGTGCCTCAACCTGTGCGCGTGATTGCCGCATCCCGACCCGTTCGGCCCGCTCCGCGATCCCCAACACGGTCACGGCCGCATAGGCTTCCTGCACTTTGAGTTCACGCAAATCCACCTTGTCCAGAGTGTCTGAGGAGGCATGATAATTGGGCAAATAATCAGTGGGATCCTGGTTGGCTACCAGTGTGGGGATTCCTTCCAGGAGAAAATCAAAATTATCGGTTCCGATAAAAGCATCCGTGGTCTGTATGTTTGACCCCCAATCCTGAACCGGCCTCAGGATTTCCGCCAGGGGTGGCTCAGTGTCCTTCCTTCCGCCCAGCGAGTATCCTGAGACACGCCCCACGCCTTCATCGAAGATTGTAACCGCGACAATTTTGTCCATTTCATCGCGGTGCTGGTGGACGTAGGCCTTGGAGCCCAGGAGGCCTTGTTCCTCACCACTGAAAAGAATAAACCGCAGAGTACGGCGGGGGCGGATTGGGGCATCGTGGATGGCCCGCGCCACGTCGATCACCAGCGCCGCATTGCATCCGTTGTCCAGAGCCCCGGTCCCGAGTTCCCACGAGTCCAAATGAGCACCCAGGATCACCACTTCGTCCGGTCTTTCGCTGCCACGAATCTCTGCGACCACGTTTTCGGCTTCAAACGGGCCCCCAATCCTGTTGGGAAGCGAGAGGTTCATCCTCACCTGGCTCCTTGATTCAATCAGGCGTGCCACTCGCATGGCATCCTCCCGCGCGAGAATGGCCATGGGTAATCGATCCAACTGGCCTCGTTGGGAATTGGTGTGGCGGTAAAGCAGGTTGCGCGGACGTGTGGACATGAAGACCAGCGCTGCGGCACCCACCCGAACAGCTTCGTTGACGATCCCGGGGGCCTTGATGTATTCGTTGAACAGATCATCGAGCGACACCATCGGTCGGGAATGAACCAGCAGGATCGCCCCTCTGGCATTGGCTTCCAGTTTTGAGAAATCAGCCACTGTGCCCTCTCCCACATCCAGGACGGGGGCATCAAGACCAGAAATGGGAGGAGCCCACGCCACCGAGACCGCCTTGACCTCGAAATGAACAGGGGAAGTCACCTCAACTTTGGTTGCCCCTTCCTGCCACGATTGAGGGACGATAAATTTCTCCGTGTGGACATCGTCCACCCCGGCTTTGCGGAAGTTTTCAACACCCCAGGACACCGCCCGGCCCAAGGCGGCGCTCCCCGTGGGACGCCCACCAATCTCATCGCAGAGAATACGGAGAGTCTCCGCGAGGGGCGAAGGACCCAGGACCTCGGCGATGAGCACATCCGCACCAGCCAATTTGGATGGCGGGGCCGATCGGACAGGTCGAAAGAATTCAGTCGAAAGAGAAGCGATCAAAAGGAGCAGGGATGCGGTGATAGCAATTCTTACTTTGCTCATGGCGTCTCCATTGCAGATGGCGATATAAGTCGAGCCGCGAATGCAGCCCTGTCGAAACCTCTTAAGTGAACCGACTGACAATTTAACCTGAATTCCGCGACTTGAACAAGGGGGAAGGCTGGGCCAACACCCTGGAACTTAAGAATTCGACGGCCCCATAGATCCGGGCCGAAGCAGACCACGGGCGGCCCCCATCCCCATCGAACCACCGACGGAGTTCGCTGGTCGAGCGGAACATCGCACGCCCACCGGCGACAAGATTGGTTGTAAGGATTAGTTCTCCAAGGCCAAAACGTTGGTTACAACAGGGAGCGCCCATGACGTCGAGGCAATAAAATCTGGGCACAACGTCATGGCATTTGAGAATTAGTCTTTAATGATCTGCCATTGATGCTTCCCTGCTTCCAATGGGACCTCTTCATCGACATTCGACAACAGATGTCGATCCGCCTTGGCGAGCGGAATCGCGGACCCGTCATCAGCGAAAAAATTCAACTGGAGACTCTGCAAGGGGCCCGAGTTGAGAAAGAAAAATTGGGTCTTGTAGCCTCCCCCCTCGGCAATCTGGGGGAAGATCATGGAGGGTGATGGAGATTGCCTTGCATCTCCCACGGGAAAAGTGGCGAGCAGGAAGTCTCCCCTCGAATTGGTAAACGCTCGCAATGTCAGCACAGCAAAGGGCGTTGCCGACGAAAGGTCGACGACCCCGACGAACTCGTCAGGCAAGCCTCCCGGTATCAATTCCTCAAGAAACCGTGATTGATGGCCCATCGCGCTCACGTCGAGCGATCCACTCCCGGCCCCACTCACTCCATTTCGCTCATACACATGGATGCCGACTCGCAGGGGAATCGGCCCCGGATTTGCCACCGCCAGTCCCGTGTCGTGCCCCTCCGACCTGTCCACGAAGACCCGCGCATGTGTGGTCAGGGATGCGGAAGGAATTCCGGACTCGGTGACGACAACCCCACCCTGGGAATAACTCAAAACGCCCGCACCGACCGGAGTCAGCCGGCCTGGGTCGGGGAGGACTTGAACCGACCCCGAGTTGACATGAGTCGGGGAGCCGTCAGTCTGAAAGACGTAAAGGCCGCCCGGAGGGATGGCATAAGGAAAAGACGAGTCTGCCCACCCGTTGACCTGATGAACCGTAAGCGAGGATCCATTGTCCCCCAAGATCCGAAATTCCCCTGTTTCAACCGCAGTCGACGGGTTCATCAGAATCAGTGTGGTCTTGTATCCGCCTCCGTCGACGAGGTGCGGAAAGTAGAGCGGATCGACTGCGGGCACTTGACTCAGATCCGCGACTGGAGTGCTCGTCATTAATGCGTCACCGCGGGAATTGTTCGTTAACCTCAACGCCAGCATGGCAAGGGGCTGACTACTCCTGATTTCAAGCGTCCCAAACTGGATGACGGTGGAAAAGTCGGGCGGAAGAACAAATCCGCGGGCAAGGTCGCTGAGCTGATCGATGAACCGTGCCACGTGGCTATTTGCAAGGAGCGTTCCGAACCCAACCGCCAGCGGCGAACCATCGACG
>JBAVHJ010000363.1:0-5427 GCA_049685715.1 Terriglobia bacterium
CCAGGCCAAGCGCGGCTCGCCGCAGCAGGAGCTTGTCCTGCCGGGAAACATGCAACCGTTTATCGAATCCCCGATCTATGCCCGAACGAACGGCTATCTAAAAAAGTGGACCCACGACATCGGCGCCCACGTGAAAACCGGCGAACTGCTCGCCGAAATCGAAACGCCGGAAGTAGACGCGCAGCTCGAACAGGCGCGGTCCGACTTGAACACGGCCATCGCCAACATGAAGCTGGCCCAGGTGACGGCCGAGCGGTACGAGAGTTTGCGGAACACGGATTCGGTGTCCAAGCAGGATGTCGACACGGCTGCCAGCGACTACACCGCCCGCAAAGCGATGGTGGCGTCGGCCGAGGGGAGCGTGAAGCGTTACGAGCAGCTCCAATCCTTCGAGAAGGTGTACGCGCCCTTCGACGGAGTCATCACGGCGCGACATACCGACGTGGGATATCTCATCAACTCCGGCAATGCGGGCCCGGCGCAGGAACTGTTTCGCATCGCGGCGATTCAAAAGCTGCGAGTGTTCGTGAACGTCCCGCAACAGTATTCCCGCGACGCCCGCGTGGGCTTGGCCGCCGATTTGACCCTGCCGCAGTTTCCCGAGCGGCGCTTCAAAGGGATCCTGGTGCGCACGGCCAACTCCATCGACCTGGAGTCGCGGACGCTGCTGATCGAAGTCGATGTCGAGAATCCCCGCGGAGAGCTTCTTCCCGGCGCTTATACCGAGGTGCATTTGAAGATTCCGAGTAATGTCCCCACGTTCATTTTGCCGGTCACAGTGCTCATCTTCCAGGCGCAAGGCATGCAAGTGGCCGAAGTCGACAGCAACCATCGCGCGCAATTGAAACCCATCACGATCGGCCGCGATTTCGGGGCCGAGGTCGAAATCGTGGCCGGCCTGACCGGCACGGAGCAGATCATCAACAATCCCCCCGACTCGCTCGTCTCAGGCGTTGAGGTCCGGATTACGCCGGAAGGGGGCGGGAGGAACACGCCCTGATGCGACACGTGCCGATGATGAAGTTTCTCCGGTCCAGGCGGCGCTCAACACGGGGCAAACTCTTCGCCGCTGTCATGCTGTGCCTCTACGGCTGCGCCGTCGGATGCGCCGTCGGCTGCACCGCCGGCCCCCGCTACGTCCGCCCCACCATCGACGTTCCCGCTCAATACAAAGAGATGGGTCCCTGGAAGACGGCCGAGCCCAGTGACGCGATTCAGAAGGGCAAGTGGTGGGAGATTTACGAGGACCCGGAACTGAATGCCATGGAAGAGCAGATCGACGTCTCAAACCTCACGCTGAAGGCCGCCGAGGACCAGTTTCTTCAGGCGCGCGCCGCCGTTCGCATTTCACGATCGGCTCAGTACCCGACGGTCACGGGCGGCCTGTCGGTCTCGCCCGCTCGCGTGTCGGCCAATCGTCCGCTGGCCAATAAGACCTCGGGCACGTATAACACGGATTTGGTAATTCCCGTCGATGTGTCGTACGAGGCGGATGTGTGGGGCCGCGTGCGCCGCACGGTGGAGGCGAGCCGAGCCGAGGCGCAAGCGAGCGCCGCCGATGTGGCCACCGTCAGCCTCACTCTTCACGCCGAGCTGGCGCTCGACTACTTTCAACTGCGCGGGCTCGACGCCCAGTTGGAACTTCTGAACTCAACCATCACCGCCTTTGAAAAGGCGCTTGAGCTGACACAAACCCGGCATAACGCCGGACTCTCCTCGGCGCTCGACGTGACGCAGGCTCAAACCCAACTGGAGACAACGCGTGCGCAGGCGCAGGACCTGGGGGTGGCCCGGGCCGCGTTTGAACACGCCATTGCCGTGCTCATCGGAAAAGCCCCGTCCGGGCTGAGCCTGCCGCAGGTTCCGCTGAAGGTTCCCCCTCCAGCTATTCCCCTTGGGCTTCCCTCTAATCTTTTGGAACGTCGTCCCGACATTGCCTCCTCCGAGCGGCGCGTCCAGGAAGCGAATGCGAGGATCGGGGTGGCCCGTGCCGCCTACTATCCTCTCGTCACGCTGACCGGGTCGGCTGGGCTCGAAAGCACTGCCATCGGCACGCTGGTTCAGGGGCCGAGCATCCTCTGGTCGCTGGGAGCGAGCGCGTCGCAAATCCTTTTCGATGCCGGACGCCGCCACGCGATCAGCGAGCAGGCATGGGCGGCCTACGACCAGTCGGTTGCCAGCTACCGGCAGACGGTACTCAACGCGCTCGAAGACGTCGAAGACAACCTCGCCGCGCTGCGCGTGCTCGAAGGAGAAGCAAAGACGCAGTCGCAGGCGGTGGACGCCGCGGAACATTCCCTCAGTCTGTCCACCACGCTTTACAAGGGCGGGCTGACCAACTACCTTCAAGTGATCACCGCGCAGAGCACGGCGTTGACGAATGAACGGACCGCCGTCGACCTCCTCACGCGGCGCATGCAGGCGAGCGTGCTGCTGGTGAAAGCCATCGGCGGCGGCTGGAACATCTCCCAAATCCCCAAAATGTAAACATCAAGCCCCTTCTGTGCCCTCCGCCCTCTTTCGGAGTGCGGCCCGCCCTGGCGGACCGCTTTCCCCCATCCGGCTGGCATCGCTGCCCTGCTTTATCCCCCGCGTCTCCGCCTCTCCGCGGTGAACCAATCGCCGGGAACGATTGCTGTGTCTTTTGGAACATGCGCCGTGGCGCATTGAACTTGGGATTCGGTTTTTCGACTTTAAACTTGGAACTTTGAACTTTAAACTGTTTTTCCCTATCTCCTATCCCCTATAACCTATTACCTATCACCTTCTCCCCTGGCACCTCGAAGGTCCCGCTCTTTGGGACCGAAGACCCCGTGCTCTGGCCGGGGGGGATACCTTCTCATGATTCTCAAGGGACTCTCCCATTGTTCTTGCCCATTGAGGCCCCATGAGCGTAGACTGGATTTGTTCAATTCCTGATTGAGATTGATCCCCCTGTAACACCCCCGTTCAAGATAATGATATGTCTCCGGAAAAACTCAATTTGAGGTCGCATTCTGCGACCTCAAAAGGAAAAGCATCATGACCGCCCACCAATCCATAATCTCCCTCCAGCAAGTAGAGCGATTGATTCATTTAATTCGCAATCAGAAAGTCATGCTTGACGAGACTTGGCAGAGCTTTATGGGGTGCCCATCAGAAGGCTGAACGAGCAAGTTCGTCGCAACCTCGCAAGGTTTCCCCCGGATTTCATGTTCCAGCTGACCGTGGACGAGTTCAACTCTTTAAGGTCGCAATTTGCGACCTTAAAGGCGGGGCGAGGGAAGCACCGCAAGTACAGGCCCTACGCCTTTACAGAACAGGGAGTAGCCATGTTATCGAGTGTGTTGAACAGTGACCGCGCCGTTCAGGTGAATATCGAGATCATGCGCGCCTTCGTCCGACTGCGACAGATAATGACCTCTCATGCTGGCATGGCTCGGAAGCTTGACACCCTTGAACAGAAGTGCGACGCCCAATTCAAAGTGGTATTTGACGCCCTCCGACAACTGATGGCGTCGCCACGGCCCAAGCGCCGCCGCATTGGGTTCACTTCAGGGAATCCCTGACGCGAATACCACTCTGTCTCCGATCCTCTAACTTTGGACTTCCGGTTTTCGACTTTGAACCTTGAACTTTGAACTTGCGCTTTCAGACTTTGGACTTTGGACTGTCTCTTTGAACTTTGAACTGTTTTTCCCTATCCCCCATAACCTATTGCCTATCACCTCTTCCCCCCTGACACCTCGAAGGTCCCGCTTTCTGGGATCAAAGACCCCGTGCTCTGGGCGGGGCGACACCCGACACCTCTAACGCCTGGCTGTCGTGCCGATCGCAAACCGTCTCAAACCCAACAAGGAGTTCTTGGAAGAGCGATATGAATTGTTCCTGAGCGCGGGATGAAATTCGGGGAAAAAGGAAAAAGACGCAGGCTGAGGTCTTCAATTATAGTGGGCGAGACGAACGGAGTCCGGCCCGCTAAGGGATCAAAACGTATTCCGCAAAGGAATGAGGCTTGGGGACGCGCAGGTTATCCTCGCGCAGGCCGCGCACATGCATTTCAATGGCTTTATGCATATGGCGGGTGACCTGCTCGCGGGTCTTGCCGGTGGCCACGCACCCCGGCAAATCCGGTGAATAAGCCGAGAAATTTCCGTTTGCCTTTTCGATGACGATCAGAAACCGATCCATACTTACCCTACCTCCTTACTTACTTCTGATTTGGCTTTTGCACCTGGGCCTGTTTGAAAACGCTGTTCAATGTGCCGGGAGCCAAATCGTCGTTCGGGTGTCCGGCGATGGTCACCCAAGCGATTAAAAACGGGAACATCCCTTTCCGATAAACACGGAACAAGCTCACTGTCGGCCCAGCAATCGCTCATAGTCGTCGTGGGACCCAATCCAAAACCAGATAATCGTTTCACCTTCGCGAATTCCGAGCGCGCGATATTTGACGTTGATGCGAGCTGAATAAATGGGACGTGTGGGGTGGACTTGGCGGAACCTCAGACCGGGGTGTGCAGGATTCTGGCAAAACAACCGAAAGGCGTCACGCGCTTGACGTCGGACGGATTCCGGAAGCCCACGCAACGCTTCACGAAATCGCGCGTAGTGTGCGAGATCATAACTTGTCGGGATCGAGCTTCTCTGTGCGCCCGGCCCCATACTCAAGCATTGCTTCCTTAGCCAACCGAGTGAGACCATCGGGTGAAGCGGCCAACACGCGTGCCCAGCGGACCTCGGACTGGAGTTCCTCGAGCAGCCATGCCGCGAACGCGTCTTGTTCCTGGGGCGGCAGTTTCGACACTTCCGCGAACACCTGTTCTAAAAGAGTGGTCATGCGAACACCTCACGTGGGGAAGAGTCTTCCGCCGAATGTGATGGATATTATATCATGCACCCGCGGGGGCGGCAGAGTTTGGGTTTGCTTCCAGTCAAGAATGTTTAATGCTCTAGCAAGACACATCGGCTCATAAAGAGATTCCCATCCTCCGAGAACGAACCCGTCTCCAGTCTGCCTCTGCGAGATTCCCATTCACCGATGCCGACCCGGATCTCCAGTCCGCTTCAGCGGGCTTGTTTACGTACAGCCCGCCGTCCTGCGAGGCGCATACGCGTCAACCTAAAGAGGATTGATTTTAAAGGGGGAGGGAGACGGTTCTGTCGAATCCCCCCAGCGGAAGCTGGGGGAAAGTTCAAGTCCAGCCTACAAACACAGGCTCCAAAAATAAACTACACACCCCCATCCCGCGTCGCGGGATGGGGGTGGAGATAATGAAAATGGGATCGCTGCCGTAGGCTGTACCTGAATCATCCCCCGGCTTCCGCCGGGGGGATTATAGACCGCTCGTTACTCCGGTCTTAGGTTGACGCGTATGCGCCTCGCGGGAGGCGGGTAGGGACCAATAAAAATCCTCCCAGCCCCGATCCATCGGGGCTTGAATAAAG
>JBAVHJ010000364.1:0-5468 GCA_049685715.1 Terriglobia bacterium
GCTTCTGAAGCGGCCTCACGAACTCAATGGTTCTCCGCGCGTATTCGAGATCCACCGGATCCATCCGCGGGAGCTTCTTGCGGTGATCCGTCAATCCCAGGGGAACGACCGCGACCGACAAGACGTGGGGGTAAAAAGAAAACAAATCGTTCAGCGTCCGGATCAAGTGATCTCCGTCATTCCAGCCTGGACAGAGGACGATCTGAGTGTGCATCTCAATGCCGTTTTCCGCGAGTCGCCTCATGCGCGGCAAGAGTTCATCGCGGACCCCCGGGAAAGGTTTAATCAATTTCTCCCGGATCTCCGGCTCCGTCGCATGGACCGAAATGTAAAGGGGCGACAACCGCTGCTCAATGATGCGGTCCATCTCTGCCTCATTGACGTTGGTCAGGGTCATGTAGTTGCCGTACAGGAAGGCGAGCCGGAAGTCCTCATCCTTGATCCACAGACTTTTCCGGGCCATCTTCGGGAGCTGGAACACAAAACAGAAAACGCACTGGTTCTTGCAGATGAGGGTTTGGATCTCCTCGAGTTCAATCCCCAGTTCGTGTTCCTTCGCGGAGTTCAAGCGGATTTTTCTTGGCGTCCTGTCCATCGAGTGGAGAGTCAACTCACAACCGTGCTCTCGCTCCGACAGGTAAAACTTCAAATCCAGGATGTCATGCACGTCGTGGCCGTTCACCTTGAGCAGCACATCACCTGCCTTGATTCCGGCCTTCGCCGCGAGGGAACCTCCGGCGACGTCCACGATCTTCGCACCCGGGGTTGTGTTGTGTTCCAAGGTTGGTGACATCATGCCTTTCAGCTGTTATCCAGAAGATCAGCCAGGAGCCATTGTGCAAGCGGAATTGCTGATCTTTACACCCCCCCTGGCGGCCGCCTCCTCGACCGTAAGACGAGGGGACTTCCAATCCTGATTATCTCCTCCTCCGCTCAGGCCATCAGAAATCCCAGGTGAACAAAACGGCAGCGCCGCCCGAGGGGGGCATATAGGGCAGGACATGCCAATGCCGGGCACTGTCTGCGGGCTTCCGCTCGGCCTCATGGCACACATGGCGTCCGACGAGATAGCCCAGGACTCCTCCGACGAAGATATCGGCGGGGAAGTGCTGTCGCTCTGAAACGCGGGAAACGGAAACCAGGCCCGCCAGGCCATAGGCCAGGGGAGGGACCCAGGGATATTCGTGATATTGTCGCGCTGTGACCGCAGCCAGGGCAAACGCTCCGACGGCGTGGCCGGAGGGAAAGGAACTTCCGCCGGAAAAGAACTCGCCATCGCCGTGATGGTTGGGGAGGCGGCCGTTGTCAGTCGAAGGACGAGGACGCTGGGTTGCCAGCTTGAGCGCTTGAGTGATGATCAGGCTATCGGCCAACGCTTCCCATCCCAACAGCCCTGTAGTCCGGGCGCGGTCGTCCCCGCGCCAATGGCCGACCAGATAAAATACTCCGGAAACGCCAGCGTCGGTCAATGGCCCCCCAGCTTGTCCGACACGGCGCGTAAACGCAAATCCATTCCCCGGGGGTCGCTCGAGAATTTCTTCGGCGGCATGACGATCGCCAGCGATTAGTCCAGCGGTAGTTCCGACGATAACACCGGCCCAAGGAAGGTCGGCCCGTTTGAGCTGGAAAGGACGAAGCCACAGGAACTTCTGGTCTTGCAGGATGAGGCGGGGAAGCTTCTTGATTCCTAGCTCCGGGCGGTCTTTGTCTTGAGAGGGGCTCTGATCCTCACCGGCCAATTTAGTTTGGGCCGGCCTTGCAGTTGGTGCGGGATCATCGCGGGCATCGGCCGCAACCAGAGATATCCGGGGTGTACCTAGAAGCACCAGAAAGCTTAGAAGGGAAAACGAAAGTAGATTGGCTAGTCGAATTCTCTCGCCGGGGTTGTGGTGCATGAAGGTGATTCTAGCGGGATTGATGATTGTTGTCTACTTGGGAGGAGGTAAATTGGGCAATTGGTCGGGAGAGAGTCCGACGTTGCCGGCACGCCCTCTGCCGGAGAAGATTCGCAAAGATACCTCAATGCATCTGGCAGGTATTGCCCTCAGCAAGGTCTTCGGCCTTCATTCCGCCTCACTGGATTGACGGCGCCGGTTCTCGTAGCGTTCGTACAAGTAGTAGGCGGCAACGGCGATGACGACGAGGAATATCATGAGCGCCATGGAAAGAAAATCGCCGTGAGACACCTGAGATCCAAGGTGGATGCTGAAGAGGAGGGCAGGGATTCGGCCCAAGCTGCTGATCACAATAAACTCAAGCGGGTTCATATTAGAGAGACCCGCACCGTAGCACATCGCGTCTTTGGGAGCGCCAGGGAGCAAAAAAAGAAGGAAGACGGCCGACTTGCCCTTGGCGTTATTCAGTAATCGATCGACCCGCTCCATGGTTGTTTGGCGGAGAATCTGCTTCAGCGCCGGCCGGCCAACAATCCTCGCAAAGTAGAAGTCGACGGTAGAACCCAGCAAAATGCCCACCACGGAGTAGGCCAGGCCACGCCATGTGCCAAACACATACCCCGCGGCAAACTGGGTAATCTCGCCAGGAACAAAGAAGATCACCACTTGAATAAACTGGGCCGCAATACACAACAGTGGACCTCGCGGGCCACCTTCCCGCAGCGAAGCGATCAGGCGTTGCCTGTCAGCCAGATGGTGCAGGATTCCCGAATGCCAGAGCCACCCTCCCCCCGCAAGCAGCAGGGCGACGAACGCTGCCGGAAGCAGCCATATCTTCCAGCCTGGGGTCGGATTCGATTGCGTGTCAAGTGCCATCGGTTTCTGCCTCATGCGCGGCACGGGGATTCGCCGTTCATGCTAGTGAGATCACGCGGGAATCCCACGGGGTTTGGGGCTTTGAGCAAGAGATGAAGTCCCGGCTCATGCTGCCTCGCTTGTCCTCCCAGTACATCTCATCGAATGACCCGGTTCGAGGGGCCTCCCCGGGTTCGTTTCCACAGCTTCAGGCCCTCAAACCAGATGACGCTGATCACGCCGGCTCCCAGACAAAGGACGATATCAACAGGATGCAGGACCGAGAATCGGAACAGGTTGCGGAGGAATGGGATGTACAGGGCCAGCGTGAGAAAAATCGCCGCACCACCGGTCACCCACCACACCGGCTTGTTTGGCGAGCGGATGGTATCCAGGATGGTACGGGTCCAAGAGCGGTTGGTCCAGATGAGAGACAGGTTAGCCACAATCAAGGTCGTGAACGTCAGAGCGCGGGCATGAAGTTCGCCCTGGCCGCGGAAGAGGGCGATGGCAAACACCATGACAACGACTGCCAGGACCCCCATCCCTTGAAGCAAGCTGAGAAGTATGGTCCGGCGATTGAAAAGCGGTTCACGGGGGCCCCGGGGTGGGCGATCCATCACGCCCGCCTCCTCCCGTTCCGCTTCAAAAGCGGTTGAGCAGGCGGGGTCGATGATCAACTCGAGGAAGACGATGTGGACGGGCATTAACACCAGCGGCCATTTGAGGAGAACCGGAATTAACGAAAGGCCGGCAATGGGAACATGAATGGCGAAAATGTAGGCCATCGCTTTTGTCAGATTGTCGAAGATCCTTCTCCCCATCCTGACAGCTTGCACGATGGATGAGAAGTCGTCATCCAGCAGGACCAGCGCTGAAGATTCCCGGGCGACATCGGTTCCGCGCCCGCCCATGGCCACTCCGATGTGAGCCGATTTCAAGGCCGGGGCATCGTTCACTCCGTCGCCCGTCATCGCGACGATTTCGTTGTTGGCCTTCATCGCTTGGACCAGTCGCAGCTTCTGCTCCGGCACCACTCGGGCAAAAACATTTACGCTCTGGATGCGCCGCTCGAGCTCCGTCTCGCTCATGCCGTCCAACTCCGGACCGGTGATCACTTCATCCCGCGGGTTCAAACCGATCTGCCGGGCGATGCTCTGGGCGGTTACCGGGTAGTCGCCAGTGATCATCACGACTCTGATGCCTGCCGCATAACACTCGCGAATCGCAGCGGGAACAGCGGGGCGGATGGGATCCGCTAGCCCGACAAGACCGAGAAACTCAAACTCGAACCCGTCCTGCTCCTCAGGCAACACAGCTCCCGCGGATCGAGCGCGGGCCACCCCTAGCACTCGGAGCCCCTCTTCAGCCATGCCCTTGACCTGTTCGTCAAGCTCTGCCTGTTTTTCAGGGTTCATGTGGCACAATCGACCAATCACCTCGGGAGCGCCTTTGGTCGCCACGACGAGCTCGCTGTGATGGGGGACTCTCCACACCCGCGAAACCGAGAGGAACTTTCGGGACAAAGGGTACTCATGAACCAATTCCCAGTCCGGGTGGAGATGCTCAGTTCCCGCGAGGGACCGGTTGCCCAGGTCAATGAATGCCGTTTCCATGGGGTCGAAGGGATTCCTCTGGCTCGCGAGAATGCTGAATTCGATCACGGGATGGAGGGTCTCGGGGATTCCATCCTGAACATGCGCCGAAACATCATAGAGGGTGCCTCCCGCCCGGAGCTTTTGCACGGACATACGATTCACCGTCAGCGTCCCCGTCTTATCCACACACAAAACGGTCGCCGATCCCAGGGTTTCCACGGCCGGGACGCGCCGTGTTAGCACGCGATTGTGCGCGATTCGCCACGCCCCGAGAGCCAGGAATATCGTGAGCACCACCGGAAACTCCTCGGGTAGCAGCGCCATCGCCAGAGCGATCCCGGCGAGCAATCCATTCAGCCAGTCGCCACGAGTCACCCCATACAAAATGGTCACCAGGGCGCACATGGACAGGCCCACAGTGGCCAGGATCCGGACCAGGCGTCGAGTTTCTTTCTGCAGGGGTGTGTCTTCCTGCTCAACCGTCTGCAGTGCCTTGCCGATTTTTCCCAATTCGGTATGGATCCCAGTAGCGCCAACCAGGGCAATCCCTTGACCCTGCACCACCAGGGTACCGGAATATACGAAGGGCAAGTCATCGCCCCCCGGCCGCCCCATTTCCATCGCCGCCTCAGCGGCCTCCTTGCGCACGGGAACAGACTCGCCAGTCAATAAGGATTCATCCACCGAGAGATTGAGACTGGAAAACAAGGTTGCATCGGCGGGAACGCGACTGCCTTCGGAAAGGATCACCAGATCGCCGCGGACGACCTCGCGTCCCGGAATCCGGCGCTGCTGACCGTCCCGGATCACGAGGGCGCGGGGACTTGAGAGATCGCGCAGCGCTTCGAGAGCCCGCTCTGTTTTTCGCTCCTGGTAAAGCGTGATGCCCATAACAACAAATACAAATCCCAGCAACAGGAGTGCTTCCTCGACGTCCCCCAAGAGCAGATAGATCCCGCCCGCTCCCAGCAGCAGCAGGAACATCGGTTCTCGCACCACCTCCCAGGCAATGCGCAAAAAACTCCGTGGCCCGGCGGTTGGAAGCTCGTTTGGCCCCTCTCTCTTCATTCTCTCCGCGGCTTCCTGTTCCGTCAGCCCGCGAGTGACGACGGTCCCGGGC
>JBAVHJ010000365.1:0-5380 GCA_049685715.1 Terriglobia bacterium
GCGTTGATCCGCACGACTTCAAGGAGGCAACATTTGGAATCGCTACTGGTATCCACATGATGAGTTCCCCTGCCGCCCGACATCCCAAGCGATGACTCTTCGATTTGATCCTCAAACCTGAAGGAATTTCAGGTTGGACTATTTTTCAGCACAAGGAGAACGCATGAGTTTCAAGAGACAGAACATTATTATTTTCGTTATTAGCATGGTCGCTCTGCTTCTGACCTCGACTGCTCGCAGTCAGGCACAACCCGCGGATTTCTTCATTCCACAGGTTGTGGATGGCGGTGGTTTTCGAACTTTGTTCACGGTGACCAACCTCTCCGCTTCGACCGGCGCACCGTTTTCGATTCAAGCGACGTTTGATCCCGCTTTCGGTGGCGGCCCAGGGACGATTCTGAGCATTCCAGGCCAAACCGGCGGGCAGTCCAGTGCTGCCATGACCGTTGCGCCGGGCGGACAAATCACAATTTCCACAATCGGGGCCGCCGGCGGCGTAAAAGTGGGTTGGGCAAAGATCAGTTCTTCTTCATCCGTCGGTGTCTCTGCGGTGTTCTTAGTCGTGGACGGAAACGGCAACGTGTCGAGTGCGGCGGGAATCCTGCCGCAGCCTTCACAGTCGACGTTCACCGTGATCGGCATGATCAAGACCAGTGCAAAAACCGGTGTGGCGGTATTGAATCCGTCCGCGGTTGATGCGCATGCCACATTCAAATTGCTCGATACCAATGGTACGCAGACCTCAACTGACAAGACCATAACGATTCCCGCCGGTACCAAGATTGCCCAATTCTTCGATGAAGGATCCCTCTTTGTGGGCGTGACGAATTTTGACGGCTCAGTGGCCATCTCGAGTGACATCGCCTTGCAAGTCTTGAGCCTGCGTCTGGATTTTCCCAGCGGGAACGTCGCCACCTTGCCGAATCTTCCCGGACGCACGGGCGTTCCGCTGCAGCACGCCGACGCAACCTTCAATTGGATTGACGCGACGCCTGCGGGGGGGGGTGGCCGTATTGCCCTGGGGACCGATCCCAAGTCTACCGATGTGAACGGGAAAACCACAACGATTGCCTTCCCGTTCCCCATCACGATGTATGGTAAGACCTATGGCAATACGCCGTTCGATCAGATGTCAGTTTCCGAAGACGGCTGGGTGAGTATGGGAAATGGTTTTGCAGCCACGCCGACGGCCTTGCCCAGTGCGACCCTTCCGCCCGCCTTGGTGGCGCCCTTCTTCGCGGACTTTCATTACGACAGTGCGAATAACAATGTGGGCGTGTTCGGCCGTGTAGACGGGACGTTGCCAAACCGCCACTTCACCATTGAGTGGACTGACGTCAGCTTTGTAAATTCGGGTCTTGGGACGACTGCCCGGTTCGAAGTGGTTTTCTTCGAAGGAACCAGTGACATTAAGTTCCAATACCAGGTGGTCGGCAACAACCCGGGGGGTGCGGGCATCGTGGTCGGCATTCAAGACGACACGCGCACCCAGGCAGTCTCGGTCGACCGGTCAACGAATCCGCCCGGTGCGAACAAGGCCAAGACGTTTCAGTATTTCGGCGGTTCCAGCTACACGCTGGTTCAAAACTAGCGCGGGATCCTCGAGCCGCCTCGACAGGGTTTTCGAGGAGAATCTTGATGCGGTCGCGGGAAGTCCTCTCAGGGGGATTCTCGCGGCCGCATTTTTTTGTGCGCGCGTGGTTTGGATCAATAACCTGAAGTTAAAGACCGGGGCATTCCTTGATCTCGATTTCGAAATTAAGGGCGCCTGATGGGAGACAAGTTTTTCTCCGCAATTCGGTTGTGATGGAAAGAAGGATGCATATTTCTGTTCCACCATGGAACGGCCGGGGCCTTCGGCGAATACGCCTCCCCGGCGTTCAGGTTGAATTAAGTCTTCTGGAGTGCGGAAAAAATTTTCAAGGACGCGGAATCGAACAGGTATTTCTTCAGAGCCCCTGCCTTGACCCAGCGACAGGGCCAGCGGTCGCAGCAGAGACCCGTTGCGTGGTCGTACAATCGAGCTTCAAACACTTGCAACTTGATTCGGCGAAAAGTAATGCTCTGCTGCAGGCGGCACAGGAGATGACTGACGTTGAATTCTCTTCCGAACCGGGTTTGCAGGGAACGACTGAGGAAGCCGGAGGAATCCTCCACTCCCCGCCTCCCCTTTCCCCCCTCGGGCAGGTCAAATTGTGGAAACTCCCAGAAATCGCGCATGAGACTTTCGTCCCGCCGCTGGATTAAGAGGAAACGATTCCGGCTGTCGCGAACGACCGCAGCCAGGCGGTGGATGGAATGAACTTTTCCGGCTCCATGTGATCGGGGGATGCTGGTCTCCAGATTCAAACGGTAGGCCCGGCACAGGGACCTCACGGGGCACAAACCGCATTGCGGCTGCCGCGGCAGGCACACCGTGGCTCCAAGTTCCATGATTCCCTGGTTGAAATCCGAAGGAGAACCGGGGGGAACCAATTGCCCCGCCAGGAACCAAAGAGTCTTCTGATGACTGGCGGATTTGACATCGCCGTGCAGGGCCATGACCCGGGCCAGAACCCGCTCCACGTTTCCATCCACGACCGGGTATCTTTGTCCGAAAGCGATCGAAAGAATGGCGCCGGCCGTGTATCGTCCGACGCCGGGGAGTGACCGGAGGTCCTCATAACGCTGAGGGAATTTTCCATCGTACCGGTTGACGATTATCCGGGCAGCGCGATGAAGATTCCGTGCGCGGCTGTAATAGCCCATCCCTGCCCACGAGGCCAGGACGCTTGATGGTGAGGCCGCGGCGAGTTCTCGGATCGTCGGAAATTTCTGGAGGAAGTTCCTGTAGTAACGAAGCACGGTGACGACCTGTGTCTGCTGTAGCATGATTTCAGAGACCCAGATGCAATACGGATCGCGGGTACGCCGCCAGGGCAAGTCGCGATGCTCCCTTCGGAACCAGCGCAGGAGTTGTCTCCGAAAAGGAGCCACAGGAATGGATTTACTTGATGTGATTGGATTGGACTTTCTGCGCAACAGAACCCTGCTCTTCTTGACGATCTCTCAGCCGCCCGGACTTCCGAAGTCCCGAGCGGGTCAACACGCAAATGAGGAGTCCCCGCAAGTCAACCCCTCGTAATTCCACAAGGCGACCACCACCGACCACCGGATGATCCCCATTTACGATCCTGGTAATATCCTAGCGCGATTGGCTGTGAAGAACAAAGCGGGAGAAAATGCAGCAGGGACGAGCGATCAGGAAGGAAGAAACACATAGCGGCCCGGGCCCGCCATCCGGCGCGGCGGGAGCCCGTGCTTAACATGGATCTCCGCGAAGCCTTTGGCCGGAGAACACGAAAAGGCGGACACGTTACACAACGCGGTTCGCACCCGGTTCAACCCCAGGGGATGGATTTCTGTGAAGGAAGACTTGCCGATCTCGAATATTCTCACTCGGAGCGATGCTCCCGTATGGAATGGCCGCGCGAGTCTCCGGCTCACAAGCCGCTCCAGCCCCGGTAAAACCAGAGTATCCCCAGCAAGGTCGTCAAAATGATGCTCAAGGTCCGGGATCCGGCCAGGTAAGGCGAAAGATGCTCCACCCGCTCGGCGAGTTCCTCCTGGTCACGAACGAGATAGTCTTCCCCATCGAAGAGGAATATCCTGCCTTCCTCATGCATCCCGAGAACGCCGCGATAAATGGACAGGGAGATCCAGACTGCTGCGACCACCTCCCAAATCGAGAAGACCCCAAGGAGAAGCGAATAGCTCTTCATGGCAACCTCCGGGTTGGTGATGCCTCAAAGAATCCTCATAGAATGTGGTGTTGTCTCGCCCACATTCTGTCGCCAATAAAACCACAAGAGGGGAAGGATGAAGGGAAGCCGCTGCCCTTGCAAATAGTGAATTCATCAAGCAGCCTGATTCTGATTTCTCAACATTCAGCATCAAACCGCAGCGGGTTTTCCCAAGCCCGTCCAAATGGACTTCAATGACTTCCTCATTTGGACAAGCTGAGGATATCAGCGAGCTTGGATTTCGTTGTGATGGGGATCACGGGACACACTGAAAAAGGAGCTTCAGAGATTCGCTCCAAGGGAAGGGTGTTCGTTGAGTGTACATGGATGCGTCAGAGCAGGGGGAAAGGGCTTTCTACAGGAGGGGAACCCACCAGGGCACGACGTCCACTCAGGACGTATGGATGAAGATTGCGGCCCGGTGCCGTCAGGTCAGCGGGCGGAGTCTCTACCTTCAGGTTCGGGTCGAGGGCGGAAGAGGACACTTACATGGTGCTCCATCCCCGATAGAACCAGAGGGCGCCAAAAAAGATCAGCAGCACAATGCTCAGAATGCCTGACCAGAGGAGGTAGGGCGAAACGCGTTTCAATTTCTCCGCGACTTCTTTTTGCGCACGGACAAGTGACTCTTCGCCCTTGTGCAAAAACACCTGGTCTTCCTCACGCATTCCGATGACACCTCGATAGATCATCAATGCAACCCAGAAAGCCGTGACCACCGCCCAAGCCGAAAATACTCCGACAAGAAGCGCTGTGCTTTTCATGGTAACCTCCTGGTTGGGGACCTCTCAAACGACACCTGGTTATCGTGGAGTTGCTGCCCCTTTATTCTAGCGCAGATGAGACCGCAAATGAAGGCGGGGAGGGTCGCCATCTGCTTGTGAAATGTTGAATACCCTCTCAACAAATCAACTTCTTTGGTGCTTCCGGGAATTGTATGTGCCTGAAGGGGTAATGCGTGTCCTTCTGCCCTGAAAGGGCAGTCTTCAAAAGCCCAGGGCACCGCCCTGGGGCCGGTGACCATTATTCATTTTTGGCTTGCCCTGAAAGGGCAACCTGCAAATGCCCGGGTGGAAAATCCCCTGAAGGCGGAGGGCGACCCATCACACGCCCCAAGAACCCGCCTCGGAGGGTTCTCCAAATTCGGAAGTTATGGATGACACTTCGAGGATCAGGGATGCTCAAAAGTTTCGATACCTCCGGCCTCGCCTCAGTTTGATCCTTTCATGGCGGGGACGCAATTCTTCTAAACACCTCAGTCCCATACGTACTGTTCGTCGTATGCGACCCCATGTTTTTTGAGGATTCGTCGAAACTCCTCCTGAAAGGTGATCCGCCGATGATGTTGCTCTTGGTTCTGAATATACCGCCGGACGGCGGGGACCTACGAAGGGCTCACCGAAAATGCCCCGTAGCCGCTTTGCCAATGAAACTTCATATAGAGGCCGCTCTTCGTCTTGATCCATTTCGAAGACGCCTTTTTGACATCCTCGATCAGTTCGGCGACGGAGAGAGTCTTCGAAAGCGAACACAGCGCATGGATATGATCGGCGGGCCCACCCGCCTCGAGCGACGGCGACTTATAGGTTCGGAACACC
>JBAVHJ010000366.1:0-2400 GCA_049685715.1 Terriglobia bacterium
CATCCGGACCCTGCCGATTGCATGTGGTGGGGTCGTGGTTTTCCCAGAAGACGTTTAAGAGATCATTATACGAAGCCTGCATGGGATCAAATTCAACTTGCACGGTTTCAGCATGGCCGGTGGTTCCCGAACACACATCCTCGTAGGTGGGATTGGGGAAACTTCCGCCTTCGTATCCCACCGCGGTTGAGACGACTCCCTTGATCTGGCGGAAGGCCGCTTCGACGCCCCAGAAGCATCCCGCTGCAAAATCAGCTTTTTCCATTTCGATCCTCCAGATTGTTATTCCCGATCCAGCATGGTATCCGGGGAAGCGGCTCAGACTCCAGCGGCGGTTCGGGTATCAGGTGTCCTTGGGACTACCTGGACAACATAGCGGCCGTTAAATTCCACGGCGACTTCTCCCGCTTGGCGTATCTCGGCGGAAAGGGCGATGCGGGCTTTTCCCTTCCTGCACAGGGCATTGATCATTTTCTCTAGTGTGGCGGCGTCGGGTTTACAGCAGCGCGCCTTGAAGTCCATCGTCACCGGTTGCCTGTAATGGATTCCACTGTCTTGGATGACAATACTTGCCTCAATGTTGGCCTCCTTCAAGATCAGCCACACCAGGCTCCAGCCTGCCAGGGTTAACGTGGCGTTGAGACTCCCCGCAAAGGCCGTCCCTTGCTGGTTGATATTCTGGCCGAGCGGTACCCGCAATATCAGACAGCCAGCCTCATAAGACTCGACGGTAAGCCCAATGACGCTGGAAATGGGTATCTCAGTCTTGAGTTTTTCGATTAACTCTCTCAAGGGAGTATTCATCCTGACTCAGTTCGCAAACCGTGTGCCCGGCCATCCTACTTCTTGTCGTTCATGTTGGATTCCTTTTTCGTCCCCTCGGATGGCTCCGAGGCCATCTTCTGAATCTCAGGCATCAAGGCCATGACCCGCTTCTGGGTGATCTGCATCGTTCTCGCAGTCACATCCGGGGTTTTCTCGAGGAGCTTCTGTCCTATCGGTGATTGATAAAACAAAGTCAGCTCTTTCATTTCAGATTCAGTAAACACATCCATGTAAACTTGAACAAAATCCGGCTTAAGAACGTCCCAGCTCATGTTTTTGTACAGGAAGTCCATCATCTTCGATTGCCGGGCTTCCATCTCCGAAGCCTGTTCTTTTGAAGCGCTCGACATTTGAAAGAAACCGCCGATCATTTTCTTCATGGATTCCATCTGCTTTGACATCATCGCTCCCGACTGCATGGCTTCAAGTAATTTTTCAGCCGCGGCGCGATGGGAAGCCTCATCGGCATACAGGGGATAGCTTAAGTGACCGATCGCAAGCAGGCAAAACACCAAGCATGTTATTTTTTTCAAGGATTGACCTCCCATGAATAATTGAATTCGGACTTTTTCGCGTCTAGAGTTTAACCTGAATTTCGAAATTTGAACAAAGGCGAAAAGATTGAATTTCTGATGATTTCGAGGTCTCGGTTACCTCCTGAGATCTCTCCGAGGCGAGGAGAAAAGCTGTGGGCCGGTTTCTCTTTGAACATCATGCAGAATACCAATGCATCCTCGCAAGTCAGTTTCGTTATTCAGATCTAAATGATCCCGGGCAGCCGGTGATTGTCGATGTGTTGACGTGACACCAGGGCACTAAGCGCGCTGGCCAGAGACAGTCTTTGGCAGATCAGCTCCAGGGCGAAATTGTGGCGGACGCCGGAACCGGCCGGCTTGCTCAAAAGAATAAGCCAATTTGATGAGCGTGGGTTCGCTGTAGGGTCTTCCAAAAAAGGAAATGCCGACGGGCAAGCCAAACACGTACCCGGCGGGGACGGTTATGTGAGGATATCCGGCCACCGCGGCGGGGGTCGAACTGCTGCCGAAGGAGGAGTCACCATTGACGAGGTCGATGAAAGGGGGCGGGCCGGCCGTCGGGGCGACGATGGCATCCAACTCATGCTTTTCCAGGGTGGCATCGATTCCCTTCTCCCGCGAGAGTTCGAAATCCTTGGTCAGTGCCTTGCGATAGTCCTCGCTATCCAGCGCCCCTTTCTTCTCTGCCATCAGAAGGATTTCCTGACCAAAGAAAGGCATCTCCCTGGCGCCATTCCGCTCATTGAATTTAATGATGTCTTTGATTGAGTGGACGGGTGCGGTGGGCCCGAGCTCCGCGAGATATTTGTTAAGGTCTGTTTTGAACTCGTACAGCAGGACCTCAAATTCCGAATCGTCAAATTGACCCGCCGTCACGATGTCGGCGGGATCCACGATCACGGCCCCCTGTTGCTTCATCATATCGATGGCTGACTCGATCAAGCGCACGGTGGGGCCGTTGTAGTCAAAAAACTTCGTCCGAGCCACCCCGATGCGCGCCCCGCGCAAACCGTCCGGGACCAGAAACCTTGTATAGTCA
>JBAVHJ010000367.1:0-6114 GCA_049685715.1 Terriglobia bacterium
ATTCCAGATTGCTCCGCCTCGGTTCCCACCATAAACCCGGCCACATCCTGAACGAACAGTATCGGAGTTCCCTGTCGGGAGCAGGTCTCGATGAAATAGGCGACTTTTTCCGCGCTTTCAGTGTAAATGATCCCACCAAACCGTGTCGGTCCCCCCGCGGTGGTCGGCTTTACAATGCCTCGATAGTTGGCAATCACCCCGATCGGGAGTTCAGACACCTTCGCATGCCCGCAAATCATTTCGCGCGCATAGTCGGCCTGAAATTCGTCAAATGAACCGGCATCCAGAATACAATCCAATACCGCCCGGGTGTCGTATTGCTGACGATGATCCGGGGGCAAGAGGTCGTAAATATCTGTCAACGGCCGTGCGGTAGCCGTGTGCTTCTCCCCCCCGGAATGATCCGTCTTGGATGGGATGTTTCGCATCCCCTTCGCTGCGGGAAGCTGGGCCACCATGTGTCGAATCTTCTTGAGGCATGCATCGTCGTCTTTCGCGCGATAATGGGCGACCCCGGAAATCGCGTTGTGTGTCCACGCCCCACCCAGCGATTCTCCATCCACCGTCTGACCGGTCGCGCCTTTGACCAGATTGGGCCCTCCCAGGCCCATGAAAGATGTGCCCTCGGTCATGATCATGACGTCCGAGAGGGCGGGCAGATAAGCGCCGCCGGCGACGCACTGGCCCATCACTGCGGCCAACTGGGGAACCTTCAGATAACGCCGCATGATGGAATTGTAATAAAAGATCCTACCGGCGCCATACTGCCCGGGAAAGACCCCTCCCTGGTAGGGAAGGTTCACGCCCGCCGAATCCACCAGATAAATGATGGGGACGCGGCATCGCATGGCGATTTCCTGCGCGCGCAGGATCTTCTTAATGGTCTCTGGCCACCAGGACCCTGCCTTTACGGTGGCATCATTGGCCACCACGACACACTCTCGCCCTTCAATCGTTCCAAACCCCGTGACCACGCCTGCGGCCGGCGCCTGCCCCCCATACTGGTCGTAGGCGACCAGGGAGCCCACTTCCTGAAAGTACTTGCCGGCGTCAAACAACCGTTCGACACGCTCGCGCGCCGTTAATTTACCCTGCTTGTGTTGTTTCTCAATCCGTTCTTCGCCCCCAGCCCTCCTCACGTGTTCCTCGACGGCGCGCCATTCACAAACCAGATTCTCGAGCCGCTGCCTTCCGGTGTTGACCGGAGGCCCTTCCTTGCGCATAGGGTTCTTGACTTTGAATTTGGAGGTTGTGGCCATCTTCCGTTGAAATCACCGGGCTGGTTTCCGAATCACGCAAACAATAGCATAGCCGCACAAATCGAGTAAAGATACCTTCCGTATCCAAATTCTTCTCTGAAGTTAACCATTTCGATTTATAATCGGCCCCAACTACCCCGGGCGATGACAATGATTCAGGGACTCCCGGTCGGACTGGGTCCTCTCCGGGGAAGCTTTTTGCGTCCGGCAACCCATTTTGAGGAGGAACCATGAAGGGCAATCCGAAGATTCTCAAGTTACTCAATGAAGTCCTGAAAGCTGAACTCACTGCCATCAACCAGTATTTTGTGCACGCGAAAATGTGTGAGAACTGGGGATACCTAAGGTTGCAGGAAACGGTCATGAAAGAGTCTATCGACGAGATGAAGCATGCGGATCGTCTGGTGGAGCGGATTTTGTTCCTCGAAGGCTCTCCCAACATGACCGATTACTTTAAAATCAACATCGGGGCCGACGTCAAAACGCAACTCGAAAACGACCTGGCGCTGGAACACGCTGCCATCCCGCGTCTGAATGCAGGAATTAAGACCTGCCTGGAGGAAGGTGATGGCGGCTCGCGCGAGTTGCTCGAACATATCCTGGTCGACGAGGAGGAACATACCGACTGGCTGGAAGCCCAGCTCTTTATGATTAAAGAGATTGGGTATGAGAATTATCTTGCGGAGCAGATGAAAAAATAAGGTGCCAGGTGTCGAGTCTCAGGTGTCAGAGAAGCTGCCAGTTCTTCGTTGCCAGTATTTAGATCCTACTTCCCAGATTTCGGCTGTCAGGCATTGGAGATGACCTTTGTAGGACTGAATTGTAACCTGCTCCGATGAGGAGCGCGGTATTGAAGCGATTTACTCTCTTAATTCGTTCCAATCAGAAGGTCCAACTGAGGGCCTCCCTGACACCCGACACCTGGCACCTGACACCTACTCTTCGGATCGCAGAGAAACACTTGTCCAAGCAAATCATTGAAACCACCCTCCGCGTCCGTTACGCCGAGACCGACCAGATGGGAATTGCGTACTATGCCAACTACCTGGCTTGGTTTGAGGTGGGGAGAACCGAATGGTGCCGGGCGACCGGATTCACCTATCGCGAGATGGAGCAGCTGGAGGGAATTTACGTGAGGGTCGCTGATGCGCACTGTCGTTACAAAACCCCCGCACGCTACGACGACGTTTTAAGGATCAAGACGAAGATCAACTCATTCAAGAAGCGGCTGATTGTGTTCGGGTATGAGATCTACAATCAGGCCTCCGGGGAACTTCTGGCGACGGGTGAAACCACGCATACGATCTCGGACGCCCAGGGTCACTTGCGCTCGCTTCCCGAAAAATACTTGAGATACTTTGAAGCTTAGACTGGATCCCAAGAGCAGCACCCCGATTCATCGGGGTTTCGTGGCCGGATTTGTAAGCAGTTGAAACCGATTTATCGGTTTTCAGTAGTCTCACTGAAAACCATTAAAACGATTGAACTTCGTCTTGACTCAATTTTTCACCCCTATGAATCGGGGTGCTGAATTCAATTCGACCGCATCATCCTTGATCGGTTCTGCCGGGGAAAGGAAGCCAACAATCCTATCCTCGCAGACCTCATGGACGCTCTTCCTTGAACTCAAATGAAAAGAATCCTACTCACCGGCAACGATCTTACGTTGGAACAATTCCTTCTTGTCACCCGAAATCCGAAATCTGTGCAGGTGTCGCTGGCCCTCCGCGCCCGGGCCGCCGTCAATCGATCCCGCCGATTGATAGAGAAGATCCTCAAGCAAGGCACTGCGGTTTATGGAGTCAACACGGGTTTTGGCAAGCTAAGCGAGAAGAGGATCCCGGATGCTCAGATTCGGGAGCTTCAACTGAACCTCGTGCGCTCTCATGCCTGTGGGGTGGGAGAGGCGTTGAGCGAAGTCGAAACTCGCGCGATGCTCTTGTTGAGGGCCAACGTGCTCGCGAAAGGATTCTCCGGGGTCCGGCCCCTTGTCATTGATACCTTGTGCGCCATGCTGAATCGCGGGGTGCATCCGGTGATTCCTTCAAAAGGTTCGGTGGGGGCCAGTGGAGACCTGGCGCCCCTGGCTCATCTGGCTCTCATTCTCATTGGTGAAGGGGAAGCGGTTTTCAGAGGGCGGAGAAGCAACGGGGGTGACTGTTTGAAGAAGGCGGGCATCCAGCCCATCCGATTGGAAGCCAAAGAAGGGTTGGCGCTGTTGAATGGGACGCAGGCGATGCTGGGGGTGGGCTTGCTCTCCCTGGCACGGGCGCGCAATCTTGCCGACAGCGCTGATGTGGTCGGAGCCTTGACGCTGGACGCACTCAAAGGGACTCCCGCGGCCTTCGATGAAAAGGTCCACAGGGTCCGTCCGCAGCAGGGTCAGATCCGTTCGGCTTCCAATCTGAGGCGGCTCAATGCCGGCAGTCAAATCCGGGAATCTCACCGGGATTCCGTCATTGATCCGCGAGTCCAGGATGCCTACAGCCTCCGTTGCATGCCACAGGTCCACGGGGCGGTTCGTGACACCATCGAACATGCTGCCCGGATTTTTGAGATTGAGATGAATAGTGCCACCGACAATCCTCTGGTTTTCCCAATGACGGGCGAGGTGATCTCGGGAGGAAATTTTCATGGGCAACCGCTCGCGCTGGCACTCGACTTTCTTGCGATCGCAATCGCTGCACTTGCCTCGATTTCAGAACGGCGCATTGAGCGGCTGGTGAATCCGGAGTTCGGCGATCTCCCGCCTTTTCTGGCGCGAAATCCGGGTTTGAATTCGGGGTTTATGATCGCGCAGGTGACGGCGGCAGCCCTGGCGTCTGAAAACAAAGGATTGGCGCATCCTGCCTCGGTTGATTCGATCCCCACTTCAGGCAACAAGGAAGATCATGTGTCCATGGGGATGGGCGCCGCCCTCAAGTTGAAACAGGTGCTGACGAATTGTGAAACGATCCTGGGGATTGAGCTGTTGTGCGCTGCTCAGGGACTTGATTTTCTCGCACCCATAAGAACCGGACGCCTGGCTGATAAAGCCTACCGAGCCCTGCGCCGGAAGGTATCCTCTCTCCAAAATGACCGGGATATGCATGGCGACATTGAAGCGTCAGGGAAGCTGATCAGAGACGGCGTTATCGCGTCGGTCATTGGATAGTTCGATCTCGAGCAGTATGACACCCGGCGATCTGCCGCTCAGGAGTGAATCATGGTCAAAGGATCCGGAACCGAAACAAGCAGCCTTATCAAGAAGGCTGATGCGGCCTACGTGCCGGTCAAGGCCCCTCGTGGAAATTCGCTCTCTTGCATGGGTTGGGGTCAAGAAGCGGCGATGCGCATGCTGATGAACAACCTTGACGAAGAGGTCGCTGAGAATCCCCGGGAGTTGATCATCTATGGCGGCACCGGAAAGGCGGCACGGAGTTGGAACGCTTATCACGCGATAGTGCGGTCGCTTCAAGATCTCAAGAACGACGAGACGCTTCTGGTGCAAAGCGGAAAGCCGGTTGGCATCTTTCGGACGCACGAGTATGCCCCCCGGGTGCTCATCGCCAATGCCAACCTCGTGGGGAACTGGGCCAACTGGGATTATTTCCATCATCTGGAAAAACTGGGCCTGATCATGTACGGCCAGATGACGGCCGGCAGTTGGATCTACATTGGTAGCCAGGGGATTATCCAAGGGACCTTTGAGACTTTTGCGGCCGCAGGGAAGAAGTATTTTGGAAACGATTTGAAGGGTCGCTTTATTGTGAGTGGCGGCATGGGGGGCATGGGAGGCGCCCAGCCGCTGGCGGCCACAATGAACGGGGCCGTCTTCCTTGGAATTGATGTTGATCCCGCGCACATCGAGCGCCGGGTCCGCCAGAAGTATTGCGATCGCATGACCGCCTCCCTGGAGACGGCCCTATGCTGGGCCAGTGACGCAAAAAAGGCTGGAGAAGCTCTCTCCATTGGCTTGGTGGGAAACTGTGCGGAGATCATTCCCGAGTTGGCGCATCGGGGAGTTGTCCCCGACATCCTGACCGATCAAACGTCCGCCCATGACCCTTTGAACGGGTATGTCGCCCGCGGGATGAGCCTCGAAGACGCCCGGGAGAAACGCCAAAAGGATCCCGAGGGATATGTCCGACAGTCCCTTGAATCCATTGCGCGGCACGTGGAAGGAATGCTGGCCCTCCAGAAGATGGGCGCGGTCACGTTTGACTATGGAAACAATATCCGGGCGTTTGCTGAAAAAGCAGGGGTCAAGAACGCCTTTGATTTCCCGGGGTTTGTCCCGGCATATATCCGCCCGCTGTTTTGTGAAGGGCGCGGGCCATTCAGGTGGGTGGCCCTTTCGGGCGACCCCAAGGACATTTATGAGACAGATCGACTGGTCCTGGATTTGTTTCCGGACGATGAGGTATTACACCGGTGGATTCCGATGGCGCAAAAGCGCATTCCATTCCAGGGCCTTCCCGCCCGCATCTGCTGGCTCGGGTACGGCGAGCGAGCGTTGTTTGGCGAGCGTATGAACGACCTTGTGGCCCGAGGGAAGATCTCCGCCCCGATCGTTATCGGCCGCGACCACCTCGATTGTGGCAGCGTGGCTTCTCCTTACCGCGAAACAGAGGGCATGAAGGACGGCAGTGACGCCATTGCAGACTGGCCCATTCTCAATGCCCTGCTTAACACCGCCAGTGGGGCCAGCTGGGTATCCTTTCATCATGGGGGTGGCGTGGGGATCGGTTATTCCCTGCATGCAGGTCAGGTCACGGTCGCCGATGGCAGCCCGGAAATGGCCCGTCGGATCAACCGGGTCCTCACCAACGATCCGGGAATTGGAGTCGCACGGCACGTCGATGCAGGATACGAT